>NZ_JBATWY010000145.1:0-16817 GCF_049672945.1 Haloferula sp.
TGGCCTTCCCGCTTGGAGCAACTCGACGGCTTGCGATTTGAATTCGGCGGTGTATCGCCGACGTGACTTTTGCTTCATGGACATGGATTCTGGAGGTTGGTGGTCCAGAAATCCAGCTCACCTCAAAACCCTACAACAACCGCAGTGGCCGCGGACTCCTCCCCGTCGACCTTGGCTACAACGTCGAGGAATCCCTGAATGGCGTGATCCTCTACGCACTCCACCATAAGGACGAAGAGCTTCTTCAGCTTCTCCAGCAGTCGATGGAAGGTCATCTCGAGTTCATGCTGGCCGACGGCACCTGGGACAACAGTTGGGGAACCCGACAGTTCAAGTGGACCTGCTGGGGAAGCCGCACTTCAGACGGCTGTCAGCCGGGCTTCTCAATGATGGCGGATCGCAACCCAGCCTTCGGAACAGCTGCTTTCAAGAACGCCGAACTCCTCGCACGCTGCACCGCCGATGGCCTCCTCCACGGCGGTCCCCACTACGTTTCCTACGGCGTTAAACCCTGCATTCACCATACTTTTGCCCATGCCAAAGTGCTTGCCTTCGTACAGGACAACATGAAGTCACTTCCCAAGGTCGACAAGTCGACCCCACTCCCGAGAGAGCTGGCAAAAGGCGTGAAACACTTCCCGGAACTTGCCGTTTGGCTTGCTGCCCAAGGGCCTTGGCGTGGCACGGTTTCGGCCTATGATTCGATCTACCGGACGAAGACGGAACCCGACTACATCCAACAGGCCACTGGCGGCTCTCTAGCCGTTCTCTTCCACAACAAGGTCGGCATGATTTTCGCCGCCAGCATGGCAAAATATCTGGAGGTCGAACCTTTGAACCAACAAGCAAATCCTGATGGCGACTTCGCCTTCACTCCAAGGGTGGAGATCAGAAAGGACGGCGATTGGTTCACCAACCTCTACGACCTGAAAGCCGAAGTCGAATACAAGGCTGACGGTGACCGGATCCAGTTCGACATCAAAACCACCATTCAAGACAAGGACCGCAATCTACCAGAAGGAGAACCTTCCAAATTCGACCTTCGATATGTATTCGAAAACGACGCAACGACCATTACCGCAAAACGCTCGGAAAAGGCTGCTGGCATGTCCGACGCCTCACTGGTCCTTCCGGTCATCTCCCCTTCCGGAGAAGCCGTCCGTCAAGTCTCCGAGTCGAGGATTGAGATCACCAAACCCGGAGGAACGCTCGTCATCGAGGCCAACGTTCCACTGAGTATCCAGAAGACAAAAAAGGGCCGCTCCTTCAACATGGTTCCCGGTTGCGAGGCCGTGCCGATCATTGCGCACATGGCAAAAGACAGCGAAATGGACACGGTCTGCACTCTTTCGGTCAAGAACTGACCGCACATCGTGGCGTAGCCGGGATCCGGGAAAGGTGCCATTGCATCGATTCCTGCGCTTTCGAGTCGCCGCAGCTTGGGGTTTCCGGCATCAAGGGCCCAGATGCTTGAGATCAAAGAACTCACCAAGCGCTTCGGAACCCAGACTGCCGTCGATCATCTTTCATTGGAGGTGCCGGCGGGCCAGATCGTTGGGCTTCTCGGGCCCAATGGTGCGGGCAAATCGACGACACTCAAAATGCTGACCGGTCTGTTGGAGCCGAGTTCAGGCACCGCAGTCATCGCTGGCCATGACCTGCTCGCCGATCCCATGGAGGTGAAGCGGAGGGTGGGATTCGTTCCCGACTCGGGTGCGGTTTTTGAATCCCTCACCGGCCTGGAGTATCTCGAAATGGTCGCGGCCCTATACGGGATCGGTGCCAAGGCGGCAAGAGAGCGGATCGAACAATTCCTGAGCTTCTTCGAACTCGGCTTTGACACGCTCACCGACAAGTTGCTCGGTGCCTACTCGAAAGGCATGCGACGCAAAGTCGTGATCACCGCCGCCTTGCTGCACAACCCTCCGGTGGTCTTCTTTGACGAACCCCTCGATGGACTCGATGCCAACGCCGCTGTAGGCTTCAAGTCGCTGATTCAGACGCTTGCCCGGGAAGGCAAAACCATCGTTTACAGTTCCCACATCCTCGACGTGGTCGAAAAAGTCTGCGACCGCGTGGTCATCATCGATAAAGGGCAGCTCAAGGTCGATGGCCCGCCCATGGAACTGGTGCGTGAGCACGGTGCCCGGACGCTGGAACATCTCTTCACCGAACTCACCGGCGGTCGGGATCTCGAGAAACGGGCGACTGACTTTGCCCGGACTTTCCGCGGATGAGCGACGTTCCCCAGGTCTCCAGCGTTCTTCGCAAGCTCTACCTCACGCTTTTCCTTCGAGGTCGTGGAGCTCGTGGACTCGACAAGGACAAGGCCCCTAAGTCGATCGGCCACAAGCTTCTCAGGAGCCTCCTGATGTATGCCCTGATCGGGCTTTCCGTCCTCATCAGCGCGCGGGGTGAGCTGTTTTTCCTTTCGATGCACCTTCATGGGCTGACGCTCGTATTCCTCGCTCTCTTTGTTTCCGGCTCAGCGGGTGAAATTCTCTTCAGCGATAGCGAACCGGAGATCCTGCTCCACCGGCCCGTCTCAGCCTCGCAACTGCTTTGGGCAAAGGTCCGGGTCATGGTCGAAGTCAGCTTGTGGCTCGCACTCGCCTTCAATCTCACGGGCTTCGTCGTCGGCACGATTGGTCCGAGCGGAAACTTGCTTTATCCGGTGGTTCATCTCGTCAGCACGATCATGGCGGCGCTGTTTTGTACGGGTGGCATTGTGCTGCTCTATCAGCTCTGTCTGCGACTCTTCGGACGGGACCGGCTCGAAAACCTGATGACCATTTCGCAGGTTCTCCTGATCGTCGCCATCATCGGCTTCAGCCAGGTCGCCCCCCGAATGATCAATGCCTCACCCGATGCACTGGAACTCGCGAATCTCCCCAAGTGGCTGCTACTGTTGCCGCCGGTTTGGTTCGCCGGCTTCGATGCTTTTCTAACAGGATCGCCGAGCTTGCTGAGTGGTTCACTGGGAGCCGTGGCCATCTTTGTGTCCCTGATCATTCCCTGGCTGGCGATCGTGCGTCTGGCTGGGAGCTACCAGTCAGGTTTGCAGAGCTTCTCAGAAGCGCGTCCGACCAAGTCGCCCACGGCAGGAGGACGACGCTGGATCGAATCCATCCCTGCGCTGCCCGGCGTGAAATTCCTGTTGAAGGATCCGCTTGTCGCTACCGGATACCGCTTGGTTTTAGCTCATCTCTTCCGTGACAGGGATACCAAGCTGAGGTTCTACCCTGGCCTGGCACCGATCCTGATCATGCCGATCGTCTTCCTCATTCCTGGGGCTGGCAGCATGGATTCATCGATGGGCGTGGCTCTCGCCGGTGGCTACCTTGCGACCCTTCCCCTGCTTGCCTTGAATCTCCTGCAATTCTCGAACCAATGGCAGGCATCGGACCTCTTTCGCTACACTCCGATGCGTGGACCCGGACCCTTGATCCGGGGAGCAAGGCTTGCTGTCATGACGGTGGTGGCCGTGCCCGCGGTGATGATTCTATCGCTGGCCGTCTTGCTCATCCCCGGAGGATCGTCTCAGATGGTCATGCTCCTGCCAGGACTCATCGCGATGCCCGTCTACGCATCTCTGGCTGCAGCACTGGGAAAAACCATTCCTTTTTCCAAGCCAAGCGAGGAGGCCAAGTCCGCCGGACGGGGCCTGACCATGGTCCTGATGATGATGTCGTCCTTCCTCGTCTCCGGCTTGGCCATTGCTGCTGAGAAATTGGGATTTCTCTCGTGGTTTCTCCTGATCGAAGTATCCGCAGCGATTGCGATCTGCTTTGCTCTCGGCAAGGTGATCGACTCCAGTCGATGGCCACCGGCAGAGTAGTCGCAGCTTGATCTGTTAGAGAAGCAAGCCGTCTTCGAGGCCTTCCATGTCGCCGCCTTCCTCGAAGTCGACCTCACGGACGCGTTTGCTGTCCCTCCAGAACTCGACCTGCTTGCGAAGCGTCTCCCGCAGCGTCACAGCATCAGAGATTGCTTCCAATTCGACCCTTGGATGGGAGCGATCAGAAGTATCGAGAAAGAGCGAGGAAAGCCCGAACATCCTGAACCAGAACGGACGCTCCATCCGGGTATCCTTCACCCGATAAAGTTCCACCTCGTCGATCGTCTGATTCAGCACTCCGGAATAGAGCCGCAGACGTTCGGTGCTCAGCTCATAGACCCGGCAGCGAACTTTGAGAAACTCCCACAACATCCACGCCAGCGGAAGCACGGCAGCTGCCCAAGCCGGAGGAAAGAAAGTCCCACCGACCCCGATACCCACCAGCAATAAGGCTCCCAACAGATACTTGCCGAGATTCAGCATTTGGGACGGACTGCCCTTCCAAAGAATTTCCTCACTCATAGGGATGCATCATCCCCTGCTACCGACTTGGAGGCCAGTAGAGAAATCTGCGGAATTTGGAGCCGCTGTTACGCAGCTTACTTGGTGCCGTTGACGATGATGTCGAGGAAGCTCTGAGGCTCCAACGCGGCACCGCCGATCAAGGCTCCATCAATGTCCGGGCAGGACATCAACTCCGCCGCGTTGCCGGGCTTCACGCTGCCACCATACTGAATCCGGATTTTCGCCGCGGGATCTGCGCCAAACTGCTCGGCAACCAGGGAACGGACAAAGGCGTGTGCCTCCTGGGCCTGCTTGGCGCTGGCCGTGACACCCGTTCCGATGGCCCAGACGGGCTCGTAGGCGATCACGGTGTCCTGCAGGTCGCGCTCGCTGAGACCTTTCATTCCAATCGAAACCTGACGGCGAAGGACCTCTTCCAGTTTGCCTCCTTCTCGCTCCTCAAGAGTCTCACCAATGCAGAAGATCGGCCGTAGGTTCACCTCGCGCGCCTTGAGCACCTTGGCATTGATCGTTTCGTCGCTCTCACCATAGATCGCGCGTCGCTCGCTATGTCCGAGGATCACGTAGTGAAGGTAGAACTCCTTGAGCATCATCGCACTCACTTCACCGGTGTAGGCACCGGAGTTGTGCTCGGAGCAATTCTGCGCGGCCAGTGCCACGGCCGAAACATTTCCAAACTTCTCGGCGGCCTTGGCGAGCGAGACGAATGGTGGAGCGATGACGATATCAGCCGGGAAGGTCTTGTGCTGAATCTTGGAAATAAAGCCATCGGCGAAATCCTCGGTCTCGGAAGGACCTTTGTTCATCTTCCAGTTGGCGGCGAAAATCGGTTTGCGGATCATGATTGGTTGTTGGTTAGCAGTTAGAGGTCCGGTTCAGCTCAAGCATCACTCAAGGCCGCCACACCCGGCAGGGTCTTTCCTTCCAGAAGTTCGAGCGAAGCACCGCCCCCGGTGGAGATGAAGGTCATTTTGTCATCGAGACCAAACTTGTTTACCGCCGTCACCGAATCTCCCCCGCCGACGATGGTCACTCCATCATTGGCGGCCATGGCTTCAGCAATCGCCCGGGTTCCCTTGGCGAAACTGTCGATTTCAAAAACGCCCATCGGGCCGTTCCAGATCATGGTTCTGGCCTTGGCGATCTCCGAGACAAACTCATCAATGGCGGCATCTCCAATATCAATACCTTCCCAACCTTCGGGAGTCGCGCCGCCCTCCTCGTAGGGAGCGGTGCATTGGGTTTCAGCGCCTTCCTTGAACTCATTGGTCACACGCGTGTCGGACGGGAGCAGGAAGCGAACTCCCTTGGCCTCGGCCAGCGCGAGTATCTCCAGCGCAAGGTCCAGCTTGTCGGCTTCGACCCGGCTGTTGCCCGTATTGTAACCCTGTGCCTTGCGAAACGTGTTGGCCATCGCACCACCGATCACAAAAGCATCGGCCTTCTCCATGAGCGCGCTGATCACCTGAATCTTATCGGAAACCTTGGCACCACCCATGATCACAAGGAAGGGCTTTTCCGGGTTCTCAAGCTTGCCGACGAGATACTCCAACTCTCGGGCCATCAGAAAGCCCATGGCACTCTTCGCCACATGGTGGGTCACTCCTTCAGTCGAAGCATGCGCCCGGTGTGCGGTTCCAAAGGCGTCATTGACGAAAATCTCAGCCGTGCCCGCCAGTTCTTTCGCGAAGCTTGGATCGTTGGCTTCCTCCTCGTTGTGGTAGCGGGTGTTCTCAAGCAGGAGGACCTGCCCCGCTTCGAGATTGGTGCGTAAGGCCGCCGTCGCATCACCAACACAGTCCGGAGCAAGGACCACCTCGCAGCCAAGAATCTCTCCAAGTCGAACAGCCACCGGAGCCAGCGAGTACTCCGGATTGGCCTCGCCCTTGGGACGGCCGAGGTGAGAGCAAAGAACCAACTTGGCACCACCTGCGAGGAGATGCTTGATCGAGGGTACGGCACCCTGAATCCGGGTATCATCAGTGATCTCGCCATCCTTGAGCGGGACATTGAAGTCCGCGCGCATGAGCACTTCTTTCCCTTGAACGTCGAGACCTTGGATCGAAAGTTTAGCCATCAGCGGGAATGGCGCATATCTGACACGGTTGAGTCAAGCCCCTCTTGAAGCTGTTTGCTCAATTCTGAGAATGCCAGGATCGGCGATTTTTGGAATTCCAAGGCCCGGATTTGGCCCTAATCATCCCGCCATGCTCGATAGAATCCTCGCCAAGCGCATCATTCCCGTCGTCGTTTTGGACCAAGCCAGTGATGCCGAACCCCTCGCAGAAGCCCTTCTGGATGCGGGATTGGACATCATGGAGGTCACTTTCCGCACGGCTGCCGCCGCCGAGTCCATCACGCGCATCGCCAAGGCTTTCCCCGAGATTTTGCTCGGAGCTGGCACGCTTTTGGAGCCGGATCAGGTCGCCCGGGCCAGGGATGCCGGTGCCATTTTCGGCCTCGCTCCGGGCCTCAACCCCGAAATTCTCGCCAAAGCCAAGCAGGTTGGCCTCCAGTTTTCGCCCGGCGTCATGACCCCATCTGACATCGAACAGGCGCTATCCCTCGGTTGCGATCTCCTGAAATTCTTTCCAGCCGGCGCTGCCGGTGGTCCCAACATGCTCAAAGCGCTGGCAGGCCCCTACGCCCACACAGGGGTGAAGTTCGTTCCAACAGGCGGGATCAGCGCCAAAAACCTCGGTGACTACCTCGCCCTTCCGGTGGTGGCGGCGATCGGGGGGTCCTGGATGGTCGACAAGAAACTGGTCGCCGATGCAAACTGGACGGAGATCACCCGTTTGACGAAAGAAGCTTTGGCCGCGGCCGCAGCCGTTTGATTCTTTGCACTTATCTTGAAATTCAGCAAAAAATCTCTTGCGCGAGGGCGGCGGATGCCTAGGGTCCCGGCCCGCACCGGAAGGTGTGGAAACACAAATAATCGCGGGGTGGAGCAGCCAGGTAGCTCGTCAGGCTCATAACCTGAAGGTCATCGGTTCAAATCCGGTCCCCGCCACCATTCTTTAAGCCCTGTAGGTCAATCACTTACAGGGCTTTCTGTTGCCCTGATTGCAAGGCTGTGAAAAGCCCCGAAATGCCTGAAAATGCGGCTTTTTGCGCAATCTATTGCAGGAACCGTTGCAGGAAAATCGGATAATTTTAATTCAGGTGGCTAACTCCACCTTAGATTCCTAGACCGATGCCAACCGCTAGGATCATTGGCAGGTTTCTTCTTTTGAATCCCCCCACAACCTCGCGTGGTTCGAAGCGACAGAATCCAACCTAGGATCGCGGAGGGAGCTTGCGCGTCGATATACGCAGTTTGGCAGGAAGCGTTAAACATGAACGCGAATCTCCGGGCTGAAGACCGAGAAGCGGCCATCTTGCTTCGTGTCCGGCTGAGGTGTTGCTTCGGCATCAGATTCCGGGACGATTGCGAGAACATCTCGAAGCACCCGGTGGCGAGGATAACCTGGAAACAGAAGCTCGATGCCGCTGCGCTTACTGCCGTTCATCCAGCGAAGGCAAGCGACTCGAGAAGCAGCGCGGAAATTGCGTTTAGCCGTAGATCAGATCATTGTCTTTAGCTGGGCAGACCGGTTCCGTGAGGTTGGCGGGATTGGAACCACCTTCCCACTTCCCGAAAGACGCCACTTCTTCTCTTTCTCTGGAAAGCATGAATCGCTATAATTAGGAAAAGAAGATATGAAGATACAGCACCCACTAATCGCCGCCTACCTTTTGACCCTTTTACCAAGCTGCGTCATGTCCCACGTAGAGGAGGGATTGAGTGCACTGGATGGGAAGCCAATCTCAACGGCTGTCAGCGTCCTTGGGTATCCAGATGGGCAGCAATCGTTTGGGAACGATAAGGTATTCATTTGGTCTCGAAACTTCCAAAGTACTTACACGACTCCTCAGACGGCGACCACCACAGGCTACATCGGCAACACTCCGGTCTACGGTACTACCACCTACAATCAGACCCAAACAGCCAATTATTCATGCCAAATCAAATTGGCAGTCGGCCCTGACGAGCGGATAAAACATTGGGAGTTTCAGGGGAATCCTGGTGGATGCGGGGGCTACGCTAGAAAGCTCAAAGCCTATGCTGATAGCCAAAAGATATCAGAGTAGCGATGTGGTGGTGCCGCCCTCTGTCAGTTGCTTTGTCGCGTTCTTGAAGCCAGTTTCTGCAGCGGATTGGTTTTTCGCCATTAGTCTGGTTTTGGTGCGAAACGAAATCGTTGAAGGTCAAGAACTGATCGCTCTTAACGCATGAGATTGTCGTATTGATGGAAGACCTTCCCGAGTTGAGAGCGGATTGATTCATCAAGACAAGATGCGACGAGATGCCGGGCCTCAGCAAGATCGCGGCTAGCGGCGAGACGACAGCGCAATTCCGCACTAGGATCTATAGGCAGTCGGACGAGTAGAACCAGCCAGGGAGTGCCGCCCAAGGTGGCTATATCGCTGGGAAATCGGCAGAAATGGCGGCCGGTGCGCTGGAAGTAGCGCAATGCGGCCTGGATCTGATGTCGCCGCGCGAGCCTGCTAGCCCCTGCACGGGCGGCAGCGTAGCTCTTCGGGCGGTATCCAGCCTCGTAGTAGGCAGAGACCTTGGGCGTCGCCATGGCGAGGCTCAAAACGAAACGATAGTGGCGGGAACTAAGATCGACGGGAACCGCCCAATTGCTGGGTAGGAGTTTCGTCGGATTGCTTTTGCTAACGTTTTCAGAGACTCTGACGAAGCAGGCAGGTCTCCCGGTCGGAGGCTTTCGGGATTCGAATTCCAGCAAGCCATGAGCTGCGGCCTGCTCGAGTTCCCAGTTCAGAATCGAGTGTATGCGCTCAAGATCACGTGCCGTAGTCGGTCCCCGTCGCTCGAGGACCTTGCGAATTGTTTCAAAACGTTCCCGGGTGAGAATCGATGGGGTCATTACTGCTGGTTGGTAATGGGCTGATTCATTGTGGGAATGTGATGCTCTTATGACGAGCGGCGGTGCCTGCCATCGATAAGTCGCCTCGCCCAGAGTCCGACGTCTCTAATTGACTGCCCGCTCTGGTCTCTTCCCCGGCCCTTTTCGAATACGGACCAGGCCGAAATGCCATCAGCCTCAGAAAGCCCAAACTGGGTGACCTCCCCAACGAATCTCGATTTATGCCAACCCGCTACTTCGGGACCGACCGACACTCCCCCCACACCCTTCACCATCTCCAATTTCCTAATCACTTCCACCGGAAGGCCCGAGGACTCCTCCGAGGGCCTCGCTTTGGATAGCGTGGGGTTTGATTCCTTTAGGTCTGGTGAGGTGATGTGGTGTTCTATGGCTTGAGCATTCGCTTGACCGTTCGCTGAAGCGTTCGCTTGGTTCTCGGCTCTCTTCTTTCCGCCTCGGCTCCCCTGCTCGCGACGAGCACGATACTTCTCCTCGTCTTCCACCGAGTAGCCTTGCACGATGATGTCTTCTCCTTCTATTTCCCATAATCCAGAGTAAGCCTCTTTTAGCTCAGGCGGGGTAACGCCGATCGATTTAAGCATGGCGCGCTCGGACATTGAGCCGCCTCCGACGATAACTCCTCCGTTTTCGTGCTCCGCACAGTAGAGGGCAAGAAGCAGCCATGTACCGAGTTCCTTGGACGAGGCCTCCGTAAACGGAGCGGCTCTCGTCGCAGCGTGGTAGACCTTCAGGTATTTCATCGGCAGGCTCTCGTTGATATTTTTTCCAGCTCCAGGAAAAAACATCGCCAGTAAAGTTGAGACTCCTGTTCGGTCGGCAGGGTTTGATCAGCTTCCCACTCTCGTTCGATATATTCGCTAAATCTATCAAGCTCATCGTTTTGCCTTTCCGGCTCAATAGATGCACTATGTACTGAAGAATGATTTGTTTTCACCGCGATATTGGATTGCGGATTCACTCGTGGTGAGTCATCGTTCGGCAGCTAACAACACCGCCGGGTCGATCTCCACGAGGTCGGCCTGGTTTGTTAGTGGGCTTCGATGGGGTTGATGCGGAAGCGGCGTTCAAGGGCAGCCCGGACCTGCTCGGGATCGAAGTAGGTGCGGCGTCCGATCTTGTGAACGGGAATGAAGCCCTTGGCCTGCCAATCACGGAAAGTACGAAGGCCAGGGCGGGAAGTTTCGCAGGGAAAGACAATCTTGATGCAGTCTTCTGCGCCGACGAGTTGCGGATGTTGTGGTGCCATAACAGGCAAGGATATGCCTGAGAGAACCTTGGGAAGAAAAGTCACCCTGTGGGACGGTTCGGGGCACCGGCCCAAAAAAGGTCGGCTCACCCGCCGATTCAAGTGACGTCTCGTCGAGCTTTGATCCGTTTGATTGCCTGTCTGAACGGTGCCCAGTCCTTGTCGGGTTCACCGGGGGCGTTGAATCGAACTCCTTCGGTCCAATCCCTTCCGACTCTTTCGATCACACCCTCGACTTCGAGGATATCCGCGATAACACCAGCCTTTGCATCGGGCTTCTCACGGAAGATCTCCGAAACTCGCTCAAGCCAAGCCTTCCTTGAACCCTTTCTGCCCTGTTGATCCACATGTGGCCTACCTCTCTTCGCGATCTCAGGAATCTCCCGGTAGTAGGTGGACGCGCGCTCATCGAGCTTTCCGGCGCGGTAGGCACCCTCAATGATTCGAGCCATCTTCTCGGACAGAGGAAGCGACTCGCCCTCTGACAGGCTGTCTTGCTCTCTTGGAGGAAACCTGCCCTCAAAGGTGTAGGAGTCGACCATCGCTTTCTCCAAATAATTGGCAGCAAGAGCGAAGGATTGCAGACATTCCTCATCTTCAGGACTGTCCGATTTAGAATTGTTGGCGACACGCTTGGAAACGAGGTCTGAGAAGCAACGAAGCGTGGCAAGTTCCTTGCGAACGAAATCCATCGAGTTTTCTGAATACTCTCCATGGTCGGGCCACCTAAACGCATCTTTCCACCGCGCATACCAATCGATGGCTTCTGGATCTCCAAGCATCCAAGGTGGCACACAAAGCTCCCACTTCGATGAATATCCATCGAAACCTTCAGGAATCCAGAACTCTGGCTCCTCAAGATTCGGCTTAGTGATCAGGACCGCTTCGCCACCGAGGAACACAGGTCGGAGTTCTCCACCTTCGATCCGGAAACGGGCCTTCTCAATTTTGTTGATGCCGCGAGAACGCATCGCAGACACAACCTCGTCGAAGGATGGGGCCGGCCCGACGCCACTCCCCTGCTGTTCAGAATCCTCGGAATGAAGATTCGACGGGCTTTCCATCCCCTCACTCATTCTTACCAGAAAAGGACTGGAGCCACTTTTTACCGGTGGCGGAGATCTCCCAGACACCATTCTTAGTTTTCTTCATCCGGCCATCCTCGTTGACCATGGTGTTGCGGGCCCATTGCGCGGAGTTCCGCCAGCGGATTTGCTTGTCGCTGGATTTATGGTTCTCGTAGTCGAGCGGCTTGAGAATGCCCTTCATCTTTTCCCCCACCCTATCGAGCACGAGTTTCGTCTTGCCGCTGCCTCCCATCTCGACGAGAGCCTCTAGAATCGGGCGGTAGAAGTCGGTGTGGGGAGTGATCTCGCCTTTCTTCCTTTTTCCGAAGAAGCGTTTGCTGACGATCTCCTGGACGGCTGGGCTGGCGGCGTCTCGTAGGTCTTCGAGGTCGTCCCACTCCGCCACGAGGGCTTCCACCTTCTTTTCGAATGCGAGCAATCGTTTTGCGAATTCGATGACCGAGGTGGCGGTGTCGTAGTCCCCGTCGTGCATTGCTTTCGCGCCTTCACTGCGGATGCGCTGCTCTTCTTCCGCAAGGGAATCGCGGAGCAGTCCAAGGGCGCTGGAAACGTCATTCTGGTCGGAGTTCATCGTGCTTTGAAAATATGGAGCGTTCTACTGAGTAGTCGTGATCAGCCTAGATCGGATGTTTGGTGGTGGGCGTCATGGCACCCGGTTTTCGTAGATGGGAAGCAAGGCGTTGAAACAGGTTGCGATGGTTGATGAGACACCGGCGCCTTGGGATGAAAGCTCCGCCGGGCTCAAACGGTGCCCAATCATGAGATTCAGCCAGTCCTTGTTAGGGACCTTGTTTAGGTAGGCGGCCAGCTCGGTGATCTCCAGCCTCTCTGTCTTCCCGGAGGGGAAAGTAACCCTCCAGGCACCGGGCTCGGGATCAATGGTTCGACAGAATGCCTGCTCATTGTTGGGATAGGGGTCAAAGATCCTCATCGACTGTTCCTGTATAATGCGGTGGAGCCACGTGATGTTCTCGTCCTTTCCGAGCCAGTTCAGGAATCCAAGCCAATCGATCTTGGAATCGTCCGGCTCATTTGAACGTTCCACGTAGTAGCCAAATGTTCCGGACTCTTGCTCTAATCGGATGAAGAACTTCGCTTCCAGCCAGGCTTCCCCACTTCCGTAGCGGCTAATGGCTGCCCAGTGGATCTCGGGCCGGCGGTAGATGGACCAAGAGTTCATCGGTTCCCTAGCATCAATTAGGCGGGCAACTGCGCCACCAAGCTGCTCTCTTGATCGCCAGTGGGTGCCGGTCACGTCCTCCCTGAAGTCGATTGACTGAAGCCCAACGAAGGACCTCCCCATCCAGATTGGAGCCTTCCGGGATACTCCTGATCTTTGCTGGAGCGCCTCCTTCTCCATTCGTGCCTGAATCTTCTCTTGGAGAGCAATCTTGGTTCTAAGTTGCTCGGCACCGTCCCATTCGATCAGCATCCATTCACCTTGGATCTCGAGAACCCGGAAAGGTCCTTTCTCATTCTCGTAGTCGCATCCTTCTTGGAATCTATGGTCCATAGCACTTGATGTTATTGTTATTCTTGAACTCCCTTCGCCGTATTGCAGGCGGCGCACGCGACTTGACCGTTCTCGACCGTCGTGGGGCCTCCCTTGGACCAAGGCTTAATGTGATCGGCGTGCCAGTTATCCCATTCACACTTCTCTCCCTGGCACTTAATCTTGAGCTGGCAGCACCCTTTGTTGCGGCGGAACATAGCAAGCCGCTGCTCGTGTGTGAACGTGCGCTGATTGTCCTTGATTCGGATGTCTGGAACGGCCTCGAAGAATTTCCGCAGGAGAAACTCATGTCGCCATTGAATGGAGTCCTGCGCGTCCGTGCTGTGACTCGTGCGCTCCTTGTAGGCGATCACCTCGGAATCTCGTTCCTCCTCGGGCCTTTTCATCTCGGTCCGGCGGTAGATTTCGAATTCGAGGAACCAGTCGTGGAGCTCTGTTTCCCTTTCTGCGAAGGCGTAACGCTCCATGCAGTGGGACACCAGAGCGTAGAGAGAGATGACGCTGTAGCGTTCGAGTTCTGGCGTCTTCTCCGGAAAGGTGGAGGCGAGGAAACTGAGCACCCGCTTGACCTTCTTGGCCTTGGAGCCGCTTATATCGAAGTCCTTCTGCTCCTCATACATCCGGTTTAGGGCGGAATCCCGGATGTGGCAGGGACCGCCGTTCAGCTCGATGGCGATCATCTGGGCGGCCACGAGGTCGTGGGTGAAGCGGCTGTTCTTGAACGCGACGCGGGTGAAGAATTCGTGATCCACCAAGGATTTCACTGCATCACGCATTCTGCCGGGCATAGCGTTTCGCTTCTCCTGGGCCTTGAGGGTGGTGCCGTTCTGAAGACGCAGGAACATCTCCCTCACCTCGTCCTCATCGGTTTCAGTGAGCACTATTACGTCGAGAGCGTAATTCTCGAACTGCAAGCGCAGGTCGTCCGGGAGGTCGCTGTAACCTATACCGGCAATCTCCTCGCCATCGATGGGGTCCGCGTCCTTGGAGAGCCTGAAGTCTCCACTCTGAAACTCGAAAACCGTCCGCAAGCGCTGCTGTCCGTCCACGACATCGTAGCGATCTGGCTTCGAGGCGATCTTGCGCCAATACAGCTTCGGGATGTCGTAGCCACGCAGGATGGTGTCGATCAGGAGCTGCTTTTGCCCACGACTCCAAACCGCCGGGCGCTGGAAATCCGGATTGGTGTCGATGCGATCCTTGATCGAACAGACGGAGAGGATGGGCCAGGGTTTCTTGCTGATTTCCATATTGTCGAGGCTTAGGCGTTGGGAAAAGGGTGGTTGTGGACGTCGCGGATGGTGTCGATGGCGGCTTGAACTTCTGCGGCGACGAGGCCGTGGGCACCCGTGTGGCTCAATCGATTCAGGACGGTGGTTCGGATTGTCTGCACGCGGTTGGCGAGCTGTGCGGGCACGAAATCACGACCACCTGCAGCCGCTCTCTCGCGTTGCCTTTCCATGATGCCATCCCACAGGGCTCCGGCACCCACCTGCGCGGTGTTCTCTTTGAAGGGGAGTTTGATTCCTTTCTTCTCGCAAACGTTCCTCAACTTCCATTCGAAGGCCGAGCGGGCGTAGACGGCGGCGGCTTTGAGGTCGTTGTTGGCGAGGTGGCGTTCGGCGATGGTTAGGTCGGCCTGGCAGGGGGATGATTTGGGAATCAGGTGGCCGGTGGATTCGTCGCCGATCAGCTCGTGGTGGCACCAGCCGGCGTTCGTCGGGAGATGGCCTCGGGCCAGCTCGAACCAGACGCGATCGTGAGTGAGGAGAAAGATCTGATAGTTCTGGAACTCCGGGCTGGTGAGGATTTCCAGAATCGGCAGGCGATTCTGAAGTTCGAGGCCGATGAGTGTGTCGTCGAGGAAGAGGAAGCGCGGATGGGCGGGATTCTGGTCGTCGTTGTCGGAGAGGCGAACGCCGGCGAGGAACAGGCAGATGGCCAAGGCGGAGAGACGGGCCTCGTTGAGCGTGCCGGAGAAGTCATCGAGGACTTGGCCGCGGAATGTAATGCTGGGAACGAGGATTGCCCCATCGAGACTCAGGGTGCGCTTATCCCATGAGATGCTCACCGGGTCGAACGAGAGGGTGACGCCGCACCCGTTGAACTGAGCGAGAAACTCGGAGGTCTTTTGTTCAAGTGCGGGTAGCACGGCGGCGAATGCCTCGTTGAAGCGGGTCGTCGCCCACTCGGCGCTGCGCATCCTCCGGGCGTGGCGACTTGCTGGGCGGTTCCGCCAAACGTCACGGATGAGAGTGCCGATTGTGGTCTCGGTTCCGCCGACGGTGGTTCTCACGCCATCGAGGATGACCCAGGTGGCGATGTCGAAGAGTTGGGCTTCGAGGCCGCCGCGCTCGGCTCCGTAGAGGAGATCATGGGCGTCGAAGCGGTCACTCTCCCGAGGGATCGGTTTGGCGAACAGGTTGGTTCGAAGGAGGGATCGGTAGTCGAGGAAACCGGAGCGGCGGGCGGCATCGACCATCAGGGAGCGCAGAACCGGACTGACGGCAGCGCTGGCTGCGAGCTGGGGCCGCAAGGGGTGGCCGTCGGCGTCGGTCCAGGGGACTTCGCAGTCATGGGTGTTGCCTTGGGCGTCGGTGCCCTTGATCCCGATGGTGACTTCGGAGGCGCGGGTGCCATCGGAGAAGTGGTTTCGGTGGCGGGTGAAATCGTCGCCGCGTTCCTCGAAGAAGCGTTTCAGGGCGAAGTAGAGGGACGATTTCCCGGAGCCGTTCTCGCCATGGAGGAGGAGGTTCCTGCCGTCGCCAAGATCCAGCTCGAAGGGCTCGTCGTAGGCCCTGAAATTCTGGAGGCGGATCTTGGTGATCTTCATGCCTTGCCTTCGATGATGCGGACGGTGTCCAAGGTCTGGAGCTTGTCGAGGGCGATGCGCAGCGGGTGGGCGCCGTCGTGGAGTTCCTCGAATTTCTGGCGAAGGGTGGCCAGTCGCTTGCTTTCGGCGAGGCTGTCGGTCTCGGGCAGTTTGGCCTGAGCGACGAGGTCGAAGAGGCGCAGGCCGGCGGCGTCCAGCTCCTCCGGGAAATACAGCTCATACACCAGCCCGTTCAACACCCGCTCCCAATACGCCACCATCAACGGGTCACGCGTCGTTTGCACGGCGTTCTCGAAGGCACAATTCAGGTGCAACAAGATTTTCACCAGCGGGCGAACCAGATCTGATTGCGCCTCTGAGACTTTTGGTAAAGGGAGTCGTTCTACGTAGACCACTTTGATCTCGGCGAAGGTCTTCCCAACCATCTGGGGATTGTCTGCTTCGAAAACCCATTGGCACACTCGCGAATTTAAGACAGCAAGTGTTGAGAAATACCGATCAAGTGAGTCTTCTCCAGGGGACCGCAGCTTGATGACGTGACATGAATTAACGCAGATTGCATCGCTCAAATCCAAGCTGCTCCGAAGACGATCGTCTGTTCTACGCATCAAGATTTTGGGCGCATCAAAGAGTTCTGGCGAACGTGGCGCGGCTAGCCATGGACCATATTTCACCCGTTCGCCGGAATCCGTTAGCCGGAAAGGAGCAATGTCTTTGCCCCGATAGAGGACCTTCCAACCTTTTGCGCATTCTCCGATTCGTGAAAATGGCTTGGTCGCAACAATTTCCGCTGACTGCGGAGGTGATCCTTTGCCC
>NZ_JBATWY010000146.1:0-44857 GCF_049672945.1 Haloferula sp.
TCGGGATCGAGAAGTGGGTCACAAGCCATTCTTTGCGCCATAGTTTCGCGACGGATCTCCTCGAGGCCGGTGTGGATCTCAGGAGGATCCAGGAGCTGCTGGGCCATCAGGACATCACGACGACGGAAATTTACCTGCACGTGGCGCTGGGAGTGAGTGGTCTGGGGGTGACGAGTCCGTTGGATGGGATGTGCGTCGCGTAAAGGGCTTCGTCGCGTCGCGTAAAAGGCTTCGCCCCACGCGATCAGCTCCACGCTATCAGCTCTACGCGATCAGCCCCACGCGATCAGCCCCACGCGATTGGTTGGTGTGATGGAACAGGAGCACCGGGCAGCGATCGGTTTACAAGGGAGAGGCGGGCTGCCGGGGTTGCGGCACGAGGGCGTGCCACCTCCAAGGGCGCGGTAGCGCGGCGGTCCGGTCTTTCTGACTTTCGACTTTCTGACTTTCGACTTTCGACCTTCGACTTTCGACCTCTGTTTACCAGGGCTGCTCGGGTGGGGTGAGCTCTATGGGTGGTTCGACAGGGCAGAAATGCCCTTGCTCCATTGGGTTGGGAGCTTTGGGCATGAGAGACCCAGGGTAGCCTGCGTTTCACTCCGGCAACCCTCGGCTGGGGGACGTAACCCCTTTGGGGTGGATGAAGGAACGCGGCTTGGGAGTCGGTCCTCGCGTAAAGGGCTGCGTCGCGTAAAGGGCTGCGTCGCGTAAAGGGCTTCGTCGCGTAAAGGGCTTCGCCCCACGCGATCAGCCCCACGCGATGGATTGGTGGGCTGTGGCCCATGCGTTTGTTTCGGCGGGCGGACAGAATTGTCCGCGCTCCTTACGAGGTTGCTCTTGCTGCTGCGCGCATCGCCAGCAGGGCTGTCTTGCGGAACAGCGGCAGCAGGCTGCCGCAGTCCACGGGGCCTGTATGGGCAGGCATTTGACAGCGTGTCGGAGGGCTTGGGCAGGGGCCAGGGGCGGACCAGTGGGGGCGCTTGTCCCTGCCTTTTCAGCAGTCGCCCCCTGCCGACAAGCCCTCAAGGTCCGGGCTGGGGCCCGGCTTCTCGAGAATCCTGTCGATCCGTCTCTCCACCATCCGATACCTCGTCATCCTCAAACTCCGCACAACAGGACGAGCGAACTTCATAGCAGCGCTCACAAATCCAGAGCTCACCGAGGCGGATTCCGGTTGGAGCCCCACAGCGGAAACATCGATCTTCATCCGTCGCCTTCTCCGGGGCATTCATGCTCGATCATGAGTGGGATCCATTCACATCAGTGCGGCAAACTGGAGTGGTTCGAGGGTGAGCTTTTCCGTCGCCACGATGCTTTTTCCTGCGACGATATCGGTAAAGGTCTTGCGCATCCCGAGTTGTCTCAGGCGTGTGGCTGGTAGGTCCTGATGGTGCTCGGAGAAGTTCGCGAGACAGAGGATGCTCTGACCTTGGTAGGTCCTGAAGTAGCCAAAGACATGATGATTTCCCGTCGCGACGAACTCGGTGGTGCATTCGTGGAAGGCCTGATTGTTCATGCGGATCTGGGACAGCTTGAGCATGCCGTTGAAGATCCTGCCTTCGATGCTGTCGGGGTCCTTCCTTCGCTCCGCCGCCTCCCAATCAAAGGCCGGCCGGTGCAACCAGCGGTCGTCACCGTCCTTGCCGGGATCGGCATGATAGGAGTGATCGTTCAACTGTCCGATCTCATCACCGAGATAGATCAGCGGAATGCCTCCGATGGTGAAGAGGATGCCGTGGAGCATGAGGATCCGGCGGATGGCGAACTCAATTCCCTCACCGTCGTTCTCCTCGAGAGCTTTCTCCAGTCCGCAGAGGGACGCGGTGGTGCCGCACATCCGGGCATCACCGGTGGTGGGATTGTGCTGAAAGAGACGTCCGCGCGAGAAGCTCCCGGGCGCTTCGCCTGAGAAAAAGCGGTTCAGGAACCAGCGGTGGTCTCCGGGATTGATCCCCATTTCATGGAAATCACGATCCTCGAATCCCCAGCCGATGTCATCATGACAACGGATGTAGTTCACCCATGAACATCCTTCAGGCAGCTTGAAGCGTTTGGGCAGACAGTGCGAGATGACATTCGCATCGCGCGTGGCGATCGAGTTCCAAAGCTGCACCATCAACGGAGGATTGTAGGAAAGACGGCATTCCTTCTCGGAGACGTATTTCTTGATCTCATCCGGAGCCACGATCGCCTCCGATTTGAATACCAAGGCCGGGGCCGAAATTCTGGCGATCGCATTGAAGGCCTGAATCAGCAGATGTGCCTTTTCCAGATTCTCACACGAGGTCCCCTTCTCCTTCCACAGGAAAGGCACGGCATCCATGCGGAGCATTTCGACTCCGGCATTGGCGAGATAGAGCATCTCGCCGGCCATCGCATTGAAAACCGCGGGGTTCTCGTAGTTGAGGTCCCACTGGAAGTTGTTGAAGGTCGTCCAGATCCACTTCCCCATCGAGGTCCGGTAGGTGAACGAACCGGGATGGGCGTCCGGGAAGATCGGGCGCAGGGTGCGCTCATACTCGTCGGGCTCCCGGCGATCCGGATACATCCGGTAGAAATTCATGTAGTAGTCGTCGCCCTGAAAAGCCTTCTGCGCCCACTCGTGCTCATCGGAGGTGTGGTTGAAGACGAAATCAAGCACCAAGCTCATCCCCTGCTGCCGGAGTTCGTCGGCGAGATCACGCAGTTCATTCATCGTCCCGACACCCGGGTCGATTTCCCGATAACTGCTGATCGCGTAACCACCGTCGTCATCTCCTTCCGGACTCTTGAAGAGCGGCATCAAGTGGAGATAGGTCACCCCCATCTCTTTGAGATAAAAGATTTGCTCACGAATCCCCTCGAGGTTTCCGGCGAAGAGGTCGACGTAGGCCATCGCTCCCACCACCCGGTTCGACTGATACCAGTGAGGATGGCCTTCGCGGATCGCGTCGAGGCTTTTCAGATCAGCCGGCCGGTCGAGCCATGCCTGCACCGCGGTCTGGAGGATCGCCTCGACATGGAAGAAAAAATCGTATCCCGGGCCATAGATCCGCCACAGGAGGTCAAACAATGTGGGAAAGTGATCATCGAGCCGATCTTCGAAGGCCTGCCAATCAGCGGTCTCAACCTCGTCGGGAAAGCTCGCCCGCAGGCGGGGCAGGATACGTTCCAGTGAAAGCCGGCTTTCTTTGGCAGTTGGGGTCTGGGCAGTTTGATGCATCGAGAATCTGGGTGGATGGCTCCCTGTCAAGCGGCCGCAGGAAACATGCCACTGGAAAGATCGCGGCAGTCATTGGCGCGCGGGAGTGGGTAGCATACGGGAATTTCGGCTCGAAGCCAACCCCGGGCTCAAGGCCCGTCATCCAACCCGGCCAAGTCCCCGTCTTTTGCCGCCATATCGACCAGTGAAGCATCCATGGCAATGGCCCGAGCGAGATGGGACCTCGCCTGCTTCCGCTCGCCGAGCACGGCATGGTAGCACGCGAGATTGTAGTGGAAGAGCGGATCTTCAATGAGCGCCGACGGACCCGTCAACAGCCAGTTTCGGGCAGCGAGTGTGTCTCCGGTCTCATGAAGGCAGTAGGCCGCGTTGATGAAGAATTGTGGTTCCGTGGGCTCACGCAGGCAGAGCAAGCGTCCGGTATCCGCCCCCGAATTCCAGTGCTGCGCCTGGATTTCCGCGGAGAGCTTCATCTCAAGCGCCTGCTTCCGCATGCGGTCACGCGCACTGAGCGACTGGAGTTCACGAAGCGAATCCTCGGGAAGCCCGAGTTCGAGCCAGCCCAGCGCAGTCTCAAGAGTCCGGACGAAGTCCATTGCCGGAGGATAACCCCCCTTCAATTGGAGTGCAATTCAAGGTTTTCCGGCCCTCGCGAACTCACCATCAGCGGACGCGCACCGGCGCTGGCTCGCCGACAGCTTGGCCACGACGGCGGATCTTTCCCGTCTCCTCGCCCACGCGCTTGAGCATCGCAATCAGGTAGGCGTTGAGAAAATACTCCTTCAACAGCAGCTCGCGTGTCTCTCCCTGCTTATTTTTCTTAACAATCGTCATAATAATTCGGGGTTTCGGGGAAGAATCATTTCCCCCCATTCGCTTACTTCCCTCGTCTCGCTCACAAAGGACACAAATGATTTCCGTAGCGCTGCGTATTTTCACGTTTCGCCTTGGATCTTTCGCCCCGCCACCTACATCCCTTGGCGTGTCACAAATCCCTCGGGAAACCGTCGAACAGGTCCTTGCCGCCACGGACATCGTGGACCTGATCGGCTCGTACCTCCCGGTGAAACGAGCCGGCACTCGCTACGTTTGCAACTGCCCCTTCCACAACGAGAAGACCCCCTCGTTCAGCATCGATCCGGCGCGGCAGTTCTTCCACTGCTTCGGCTGCAAGAAGAGCGGCGATGCCCTCACCTTTGTCCGCGACTACGAAGGCCTCACTTTTGTCGACGCGGTGAAAAAACTCGCTGGCAAGTCCGGCATCGCGATCGTCGAGGAAGCCGTCGACCCGAAAGAGGAACGCGCCCGGCGGGATCGCGGACGCCTGCTCGACCTCCACCGCGAGGCCTCGCGATTTTTCCACGAACTGCTGCTCAAGTCCCCCGACGCCGCGCACGCCCGCGAGTATCTCAAGTCGCGCGGTTTTGGAAAGGAGATGGCCGAGCGCTGGGAAGTGGGCTGGGCACCCGAGTTTCCCAAGACCTTTCTCGACTGGGCCCGGGAGAAAGGCCTGCGTGGCCGCGACCTGGTCAACTCCGGCCTCGCCATTCAGCGCGACAACAGCAACGGGCTCTACATCCGCTTTCGGGATCGGCTGATGTTTCCCGTCCGCAATGACCACGGCGATGTGATCGCATTCTCAGGCCGACAGCTGCGCGAAGATCCCCGTTCCGGAAAATACATCAATTCTCCCGAGACCGCGCTGTTCAAGAAATCCAACGTGCTGTTCGCCCTCGACAAGGCACGCAAGGGCATCCTCGACGCCAAGTCCGTGCTGATCTGCGAAGGCCAGATCGACGCCATTTGCTGCCAGGAACAGGGCATCACGAATGCCATCGCCACCTTGGGCACCGCCTGCACGCCTCAGCACGCGAAGAACCTGAAACGCTACACCAAGCAGGCCATTCTCTGTTTCGACGCCGACAGCGCGGGGTTCTCCGCCGCCGAGCGCGCTTTCCGCGAATGCGCCGCCGTTGGCATTTCCGTCCGTGTCGTGCGCATGCCCGCTGGCGAGGATCCCGATTCCTTCATGAAAAAGAACGGCGCGGATGCCTTCCGCCAGCTGCTTGATGAAGCCATCAACTTTTTCGACTTCATGATCGAGCGGGCGAAGATCGAGAACCGCCTCGGCGGCCCTCAGGAGCGTGCCGAATTCTCCCGCGAAGTGGCGCCCCTGCTCGCGGTCATTGCCGATGCGGTCACTCGCGATGCGATGATCAACCACGTCGCGACCCGCTTGCGCGGCGGCGTCCCCGAGCTTCGCGATGCCGTGAGCCGTGCTGCCCGGGGTGCCAGCACCGCTCGCCGCTTCGAGCGCCGCCGGGACGACGAGCCTGCTCCTCCAACACCGGTCGAACCAAGCGCCCTCGAACCGACGATTGGCTACCTTTGCGCTCTCGCCCTCCATTCCTTCGAGGCCCGTCAATCGCTTGCCGAACAATTCGAGACGCTTCACGAGATGGCGGGTCACGTCGATGGCATCCCGCTGCTCCGCAAGATTCTTGCCGATCGGGGTGATTCCGACACACCGGCCGCCATCAACACCTTCATGGCGAGTCTCAGCGAGTCCGAGCGCCTCGCCCTGCACGCGGATCCCACATTCTCTGAAGCCCTTCCGGAGAATCCGCTGGAGGCAAGCCACCAGGCTCTTGCCGAGGCCAGTGCCTTGGCTTTGGAGCGCGAGGACGCCTCGATCAAAGCCGCCCTGGCCGAACCCGGCATCGACATCGCCGAGCAAATCAAACTGCTCCAGCGAGCCAAGGAGATCGCCGATCTTCTCGGCTCCCTCCCCAACCGGGCCATCACCACCGACCGTTACGCACCGAAAAGGAGGCGCCGAAAGCCCGATAGTCCTTGGAAAAACAGGCAATCATCCTAGGAAAGAAATCCTTGACGCATCCGGTGAACGCATAAATCGTCCCGCCCGCTCAGCGACCTACGGCCGCTAGGCCCTACACTAGGTGAGGTCTGTCCCGACTTAGCCGACTTCCGAGTATTTTCCACATGTCCACCAAGAAAGCTTCCGCCAAAAAGACGGCAACCAAGAAAGCCAAGGCCGCACCGAAATCCCAGGCCAAAGCACCCGCGCGGAAAGCTGCCCCCAAAAAGAAAATCGCTGCGAAGAAAGTCGCCGCGAAGAAGGCGGCTCCCAAGAAGGCCGCCGTCAAAAAGGTCGCCGTCAAAAAGGTCGCCGTCAAAAAGGTCGCCGCCAAAAAGAAGGCACCCGCCAAGACCGCTGCCAAGACCGAGCCAAAAACTCCCGCCGACAAAAAGAAATCTGCTCCGAAGCCGGCCGCCAAAGTCGAAACAAAGAGGAGTATCGCCAAAGCCGCGAAGGCCGAAGAGGCCGCATCCGGAAAGAAGGATGAAAAGAAGCGCCGCATCGATACTCCTGAGATTCAGGAAAAGATCCGCGAACTGATCAAGCTCGCCAAGGAACAAGAGTATCTGACCTATGACGACATCAACGAGATCCTGCCGAACGATCTCGTTGAGCCTTCCGATGTCGAAGCCATCATGCAGCAACTCCGCGACATGGAGTTCGACATCATCGATGCTTCGGAAGTTGATCGCTTCAAGGACAAGAAGAAGGAAGACAGCGACGACGAGCCCGAGGAAACGAAGGACCAGAAGCTCGACATCCTCGACGACCCCGTCCGGATGTATCTCAAGCAGATGGGCCAGGTTCCCCTTCTGACCCGCGAGCAGGAAGTTGAAATCTCCAAGCGTATCGAAGATGCCGAGATCGAGGTTTCCAAACAACTTCATCTCTTCGGCTTCGTTGCCGATAGCTACCTCGAACTCGCCGAAAAACTGACCAAGGGCAAGGAGCGCTTCGACCGTGTGATTCTCGACAAAAAGATCGAATCGCGCGAGCGCTACATGAAGACGCTGCCGAAGCTCTGCGAGCAACTCAAGCAGCTTCACGCCGAGAACGAGAACATCTTCCGCCAACTCGCCTCAAAGGCGCCGCGCGGTAAAAAGAAGCTTCAGGAAAATTTCGAAAAGAACCTCCAGACGCTGCACCGGACTTATTCCCGCTTCTACTTCAAGCAGAAGGTCACCGAGGATTTCTGCGAGCAAGTCGAGGACTACCAGAGCAAGTTCTGGAAGTACGGTCGCAAGGTGAAGAGCAACCCGGACGACAAGGAGTTCGAAACCAAGATCCGTGAAATCCAACAGCGCGCCTGGCACATCGAGGAGGACTTTGACGAAACGAACAAGCAACTCCGCCACTGGCTCAAGGAAGCACTCAAGGCCAAGACCGAGATGGTCGAAGCCAACCTGCGACTCGTCATTTCCATCGCCAAGAAATACACCAACCGCGGCCTCTCATTCCTCGACCTGATCCAGGAAGGCAACATGGGCCTGATGAAGGCCGTCGAGAAATTCGAATACCGCCGCGGCTACAAGTTCTCGACCTACGCCACCTGGTGGATTCGTCAGGCCATCACCCGCTCGATCGCCGACCAGGCCCGGACCATCCGGATCCCGGTTCACATGATCGAGACGATCAACAAGCTGATGCGCGTCCAGAAGCAGCTCGTTCAAGAATACGGCCGCGAACCTTCCCCGGAAGAAATTGCCGAGGAAATTCACCTTCCCGTCGAGCGCGTCCGCGCCGTCCTCAAGATGGCCCAGCAGCCGATCTCGCTGCAGGCCCCCGTCGGTGATTCGGACGACACTTCCTTCGGTGATTTCATCGAAGACAAGGCCGCCGAGAACCCGATGGAAGAAGCCGGCTTCGCGATGCTCAAGGAAAAGATCGGCGACGTGCTCTGCACCCTGACCGAGCGTGAACGCGAAGTGCTCGAACAACGCTTCGGCCTCAAGGACGGCTACAGCCGCACGCTCGAAGAAGTGGGTCGTCAGTTCCAGGTAACCCGCGAACGGATTCGCCAGATTGAAGCCAAGGCACTCCGGAAAATGCGCCACCCGACCCGTATCCGGAAGCTGGAAGGCTTCATCGAACTCCCGGGGATGTAATCCAACCCCGAATCAGAGCGACTTTCATCAGGCCGGGCCAAAGGCCCGGCCTCATTTTTGCGCTCTGGGAAAAAAATTCGCAGATGGCGCATTTTATCAAGGCGATCCCACAATTTGCGGTGTAGTCTTTTCAATGTCCAATTGCCCAACCGGAGCCCCCACCAGGATTGTCGCGGTTCTCTCCGCGGTCAGCGTGCGACGCTACGTCCCGGGAATCGTCCGCTACGGCCGCCCGAATACCAGCGTCTGGCAGCTGGACCCGCGACACGATACCAAACAATTGCTGTCCATGTTTCGCGAATGGGAACCGGCAGGCATGATCCTCGAACACATGCCCGGTGTCACCGATAGCCTGCTTGATCTCGATATCCCGAAAGTCACCGTCCACTATGACTTCGACAAGCGATCAGACCTCGGCTGGGTCGACGTCAACGATCATCAGGTCGGTGAGCTTGCGGCTGGCTTCTTCATGGACAAGCGACTGAACCATTTCGGCTTCTTTGGTGTGGATACCCAATGGTCCGCGCAGCGGCTGGAAGGCTTTCAAAAGTGCCTTGCTGGAAACGGACACGAAGCCACCACCTTCTTCGATCGTCGACCGGGAAATGACCGCTACAACGACTACTGGCCGGCACCCGGGCATGAACTCCTCAAGTGGCTCAATGACATTCCCAAACCCTGCGGCATTCTCGCTGCCCACGACCCCCTCGGGCGCGCGCTCATTGAAGCATGCGCAGTGGCCGGCATCGACGTCCCGCGTGATGTCGCGGTCCTCGGCGTCAACGATGACCCGCTCGTCTGCTCCCTCAGCCAACCGCAGCTCTCGTCCGTGCGCGTTCCCTGGCAGCGCCTCGGATTCGAATTGATGGGAATCCTTGATCGCATGCTCGCCGGCGAAGCACCCGAGCACCGGCTCATCTCCCCCGGCACGATTGGTGAACGTTTTTCAACCGATGTGCTTGCCGTCGGCAGCCCCTTGGTCGCTCGCGCCCTCGAATTGATCCGGGAACAGATCTCCGCCGGAGTCAACGTCGCCCAGATCACCGAGAAACTGGGATGCTCACGTCGCCATCTGGAACGCCTGTTCCGCGAACATCTTGGTCGCTCGCCGAAAGACGAGATCACTTCCCGGCAACTCGCCATCGCACGCGATCTGCTGCTCAACAGCCGCCTCAAGGTCGCTGCCATCGCCGGAGAAGCAGGATTCCACAGCGTCGAGCGCTTCTATGCCATGTTCCGCCGCATGGAAAACATGAGCCCCGGAACCTACCGCCGGCTCGGGGGCCGACAGCCACCGCCGGAGCCTTCCGGAGAGACCCAGAATGACACGGCCTGAACGCTCCTCCAAATCCTCATCCTCATCCTCATCCTCGTCCTCATCCTCGTCCTCATCCTCATCCTCATCCTCATCCTCATCCTCATCCTCATCCTCATCCTCATCCTCATCCTCATCCTCGTTCTCGTTCTCGTTCTCGTTCTCGTTCTCGTTCTCGAATCGAATCAAATCGAATCGGATGGCTCTTCATGCTCGATTTTTCGAGGATGAGGGACGACGACGAGAACGAGGACGATTTGAGAAAGATGGGTGCGAATCGCGACACCACGCCGCCTTCCGGAGAATCCGCATGATTTTTCGCGTGCATCGAAGCACTTGCCGTCATCCCTTCTTTCCACATGGCTCTTGATTTGGAAGCAATCCGCAGCGAGTTCCCCATCCTCTCAAGCGAGGTCAATGGGAAGCCTCTGGTGTATCTCGACAATGCGGCCACTTCCCAGACGCCCCGCGCCGTTCTCAACGCCTCCCGGCACTACTACGAGGCCCTGAATTCGAACATTCATCGCGGCACCCACTTGCTCGCTCGAAAGGCGACCGAGGCCCACGAAAATGCCCGCACCACCGTCGCCCGCCACCTGAACTCCGCGTCACCCGACGAAGTGATCTTCACTGCGGGGACCACCGACAGCATTAATCTGGTCGCCAACATCCTTGATTTGAGAGTTGGCCCCGGCGATGAGATCCTGATTTCGACGCTCGAACACCACTCGAACATCGTCCCCTGGCAAATGCTCTGCGAGCGTTCGGGAGCCACGCTTAAAGTCATCCCCTGTGACGATCAGGGCATTCTGGATCAGGAGGCCTTTTCCTCCCTGCTCTCGGAGAAGACCCGGGTCCTTTCCCTCACCTGGATATCGAACGCCTTCGGCACCGTGAACCCCGTGTTCGAAATGACGAAGGCAGCCAAACAGGCAGGAGCGATCGTGTTGATTGATGCAGCTCAAGCCGTGCCGCACCTCGCGATCGACGTTCAGGCCCTCGGGGCGGACTTCGTCGCCTTCTCCGGCCACAAGGTCTACGCACCTACGGGAATCGGCGTACTTTGGGGTCGGCGGGAGCTTCTCGAATCCCTTCCCCCATGGCGGGGCGGCGGTGAAATGATCAAGGAAGTCAGCTTCGAAAAAACCACCTACAACGATCTCCCCTTCAAATACGAAGCCGGCACTCCGAACATCGAGGGAGCGATCGCCTTGGCCGCCGCTTTCGATTTCGTCGAGCAACTCGGGATCGACCAGATTCATGCCCATGAAACCCACCTGATCCGAAAGACCGCCGAAGGGCTCTCGGAAATCCCGGGAATCCACCTTTACGGTCCGAATGATCGCGCGGGCGCGATTTCCTTCTCCATCAAGGGCGTCCACCACTACGACCTCGGAACCCTGATCGACCAAATGGGTGTCGCTGTCCGGACCGGCCACCATTGCTGCCAACCGCTCATGGCTCGTTTCGGCATCACGGGAACGACCCGCGCCTCCTTTGCCGTCTACAACACCGACGCCGATGTCGAAACCCTCATCGCCTCGCTAAGCAGAGCCGCGATGATGCTGAGTTGAATGGGGTGTCGGAATTCAGTCCGCAAAGTGGATGGCGGCAATCGGTGGGGCATCACGAAGCGTGCGCGCAATTCCGGGACCATCTCTCTGGTTCCGAGCCACCAGTCTGGCGCAGTCGGGAGTCGGCATCCGGTCAGATCAATTTCGAGCCGCTCGGCACGAGTCCCTTCCTCAGTCACCAGGACCCGGTAGATCCCGCCATACTGATCGGAAGCCGCCAGATCGCCATTGGCCAGCTTGGTGAGCGAATCCCAGCTCCCCCACTCTTTGGGAACCTCGAAAAGCTTCTCGACCACGAAATCAGCTGCCACCTCGAAATCGGAAGTGCAAAGCTCGGTCTTCTGCAGCTTCACCGCTGGTTCAGACCCTGACGAATCCGCCGCCCCAGAAAGCTGAAGGCATGGCAGGAGTAAGAAAAATGAACATCGCATCATTTGATTCGAGCCCGCTACGACTCAGTTTCAACAGATCGTGAAAGAAAGGCTACTTTTCGGAAAAATTCTGTCACTCCCGCTCGCGGCTTCTAGACTGCCTCCATGACCCTGTTACGCCATTTCTCGCTCTTCTTTTCGCGGCGATTCATGCTGCCCCTGATCGCCATTTGCGGCTTCCAGCCATCGCTGGCCGACGACTCCACGAGCAAGGAAACCTGGATTCAGCTCTTCAACGGCAAGGACCTTGATGGGTGGACGCCGAAATTCAAAGGCCACGAGCTCGGAGTGAATCTCCATGACACGTTCAAGGTCGAAGACGGTCTGTTGGTCATCGACTACTCCAAGTGGGAAGAATTCAACGGCAAATTCGGCCACCTCTTCTACAAGACGCCCTACTCCCACTATCGTCTGCGTGCCACCTATCGCTTTGTCGGCGAGCAGGTCAAAGGAGGTCCCGCCTGGGCGATTCGGAACAACGGATTCATGATCCACTGCCAGGATCCCAAGACGCTCGCCAAGGACCAGGACTTCCCCAATAGTATTGAAGTCCAGCTCCTGGGTGGCCTCGGTAAGGGCGATCGGGGGACTCTGAATATCTGTACGCCTGGCACCCAGCTTGTCTGGGACGGGGCTCTCAACAAGAACCACGTGATTGAGACCGGAGGACCGACCTTCGATGGCGACCAGTGGGTCAGCGTGGAAATCGAAGTCCGTGGTGACGAAGTGATCAAACACATCGTCGGAGACACCGTGGTCTGCGAGTATTCCAAGCCCCAACTCGACGATGGCACGCCTTTGACCGGCGGCTACATCTCGATTCAGGCGGAATCCAGCCCGACCGAATTCAAATCAATCGAACTTCTGCCGCTAGACGATTGAGTCAGGCCATGGAATCGCCACTCGCATCGAGTTTCCGCGTGCATTTCCGATCATCCGGCCTTCCCATCCCCTCGTCATGAGTATTGCGGACAAACAGCAGCAGGTTCTCGACGAACTGGGCCTCTTCCAAGACTGGCAGGAGCGCTATGAGTATGTCATTGGACTGGGAAAACAGTTACCGGAAATGCCCGAGGAGCTCCACACCGCTGAACGTCTCATCAAAGGCTGCCAATCCCAGGTTTGGCTCGAGGCCACCAGCACTGATGGAAAAATCCAGTTCCTCGCCGACTCGGATTCCGTGATCACCAAAGGCATGATCGCCCTCTTCGTCCGCGTGCTCGATGGCGAGTCGGTCGATGACGTCCTCACCGCCGACCTCTCTTTCATCGATCAAACCGGCCTCAAGGAACACCTCGCACCCACTCGCGCGAATGCCCTCAACCTGATGGCGACCCAGATGAAGCAGCGCGCCTTGGAATTTGCCAAGGCTTGAAGCCTCTTCATCTCCTTAGTCAATGCCCCTTCCCCGCCAACTTCATGATCGGATGAAGCACGGCGAGGACCACGGCACCGGCTAGAATACCGGAGACGCCATGGAGCAATGCCGGGACGACGGCCCCAAGCAAGGCTCCCATACCTTCGGACACGTGCTCGACCCAATGATGCACGAATGGAATGCCGTGAACCAGAATCTGACCACCGACGAGGAACATCGCGATGGTTCCGACGATCGACAGTGTCTTCATCAGGAACGGTGCCGCCCACAAGATTCCTCGCCCCATCATTTGCAGGCCACCCTGCTTCTGACTCAGATACAAACCCAAGTCGTCGAGCTTCACAATGCAAGCCACCAGTCCGTAGACACCCACGGTCATGATTAAGGCAATCGCGGAAAGCACCAAGGCCTGCGTGGCAAAAGGCTTCGAAGCGACTACTCCGAGGGAAATGACGATGATCTCGGCGGAGAGGACGAAGTCCGTCCGGATCGCCCCCTTGATCTTCCCTTTCTCGTCCACCCCACCCGCTTCGATCTCCTTGAGCTCCTTCGCCGCCTCCTCGGGCGTCCTCTTGCTCCGATGAAAAAAGTGATTCACCAACTTCTCAACCCCCTCGTAGCACAGGTAGGCGCCACCGATCATCAGCAGCGGGGTCACGGCCCATGGTGCGAACTTGTTGAGTGCCAGCGCGGCCGGCACCAGGATCAGCTTGTTGACAAACGAACCCTTCGCCACCGACCAGACGACCGGTAGCTCCCGCTTCGCGACCACGCCACTGACCTGCTGGGCATTCAGCGCAAGATCATCTCCAAGCACACCAGCCGTTTTGGAGGCGGCCTTCTTGGTCATCAGCGCGACATCATCCAGAATCGTCGCAATATCATCGAGCAGAGCAAAGAGACTCGCACCAGCCATCCCCGATCATGGGCCTGAAGCCCCTCGTGAAGGAAACAAAATTTCACTCGGGAGATTCCAACACGGTTGCCATCCCAAAGTCACAGCGCAAACCGCGTCTTCACGGCTTCGCGCTTCAGCCGCAGCTCCCGCCACTCGTTGACCAGCCGGCTGGCCTCGATGACTCCGCATCCCGCGGGCAGTCGCACGTCCACGCCCGACCACCAGATTCCCCGGATGGCGACGATCGCTTGAAATTCCCCATCCACGATCGCCCCGAAAGGCGCACCGAACTCGGCAGGTGCTCCCAATCGCGATCGCCATTCGATCAAGCGTGACAGGGTCTCTCCGGTGCGTGGCAAAGGACCAAGCGCCGGAGTCGGATGAAGGCGACGGATCAACGTCGTCACCTCGGGAGACTGATCCAGTTCCACTTCGATCGGTGTGTGAAAGTGAACGATCGACCCCAGGGCCATGATCCCACGTGGACCGCGCTGCAGTTCACCAAGATCACCAAGTTTTGAGACCAGCGCCTGAGCGACAAATTCGTGCTCCCGGATCTCCTTCTCATCGACCTCTAGTACTTCCCGCTCCTCCGCTCTTGCCGTGCCTGCAAGCGCCATGGTCAGCAGACGAGTGCCGGACACCCGCAGCAAATACTCCGGCGATTGCCCGGCGAATCCACCGGAGGAATCGAGGAACCCGTAGGGAACAAGAGGCTCGGGGCAGTCACCCGATAGAAACAGGGAGCCTGCCTCACCGCCGGAAATCGTGCCCTTCTCCACCACCACGGGCACGGTTTTTTCAAAGGTGCCGCGACGGATTGAATCGGTGATCTCCTGAAACACCCCGGCGAAGTCCGAAGCTTCCAGAGGCTGCCAATCGACACTCACCTGGCGACCATCACTCAGATCCTCCCGATCCAGCCACTTCCATGATGCCGGCACCAACCAAGGCTCCGGATTCGAGAGACCGAAGTCATTGCGATAGAATGCCACCCCCGATTCAGGAGCACCAGCCATCGATTCAAAAGGCCCTTCTCCCATCAGAACCCGACCATCGGACCACCCGAGATATGCCCTGCCGGCAGCCTTCACGACCTGCCCTCCATCTCTTGCCGATCTCGCAAGGTTGGCAAATATCCCAAGCCCGCTCCGAACATTGTGCTCATCTTCGACAGGTTCTACTCACGGGAGCTCAAGCGGTCAACGGAAGCTGTCTGGCGAGACAAAAGACATCCGCCTGATTTTGCCCACCTCCTTTACCAAGCGATCTCAGGGGGGATCCACATCGGGAATGATCGTGAGGAAGAAGTCCGTTTCGACCTGATAAAAGGCCTTGCCTGCCAGCGGGTCCGTCACCGTGTAAATCGAGTCCCCCGTAATCTCCGAATGCCCCTCCAAGTCTTTCCAATCCTTGAGGTCGGGAGACTTCATCACCTTGTATTCCTGGCTGACTTCACGAACAAAGCTGAGCACGAAATCGCTGCCCGTCCTCGCGACGCCTAGTTCGGGCAGAATCGTCTCGGGAAAAAGAACGAAGTCATCGATCGCCACCAACATGCTTTCCGTTCGCGCATCGTTGGCGAAAAAATCCACACCGACTTCCGTCACCGACGAAAGGATCTCATCCGTGAGTTCGACTTCGGTAAATCCTTCATCACCCAGGAGGTACCAAGGGTCTTCCTTGAAATCGACCGTGATGAACACCCAATCATCCGAGCCAAAGGTTTCGAGCCCCCCGAACTCGAGGCTGAAGTAAAAGACGCCGTCGGAAACAAAGTAGAACTCCGCGTAGTCAAGTCCCGCAGCATCCTCAACAAATGCCTCGCATCCCATTCCCGCGATCCGGTTCCCACTGAAGTCCCCCACCAGCTCTCCACGTGAAGATGTCACATCCGCAAGCAGGGAAACGCCGGAACCTGGCTCCACGATCGTGAACAGATCGGGATCACCATCCATGAAAACATCCCACCCCGGCGAATAGAACATGCCGTCGCCAAAGTCGTAAACGAACCAGGACATGGCGTTCGGTTCGTTGTCGAAAGTCTCAACACTTCCACGCACCTGCCCGAACGCCGTCACTCCAATACTCCAAGCCAATAGGAAAGGAAGGATTCGGGCGATGCTGCTTTCTCTATTAAAAATCAATTGCATGGATCCCTGATGACTTCGCTCATTGCCCCTCGGGAGACTTTTTCATCAAAAAGTCATCGGCACAACTTGGAACGCCACGATAGACGCGTGGGGGCCTGGTTTATTCAAGCGACTGATCACCGAAACTCAGGACTCCGCCTGAACTGCCTCGTCATCCGTATCCACGGCCTTGGGAATCTTCGCTACCTCATCCAGCAGGTTGACGATCTCCACGCCACGCTCGGCCGAGCCATCGTGGCGGAATCTCAGAACGGGCGTCGATTTGAGCACCACCCGCTTCATCACCTTGGTCTGAATCGATCCATGCTCACGATTCAATTTATCGACGACGGTCTGAACATTCCCCGCCAGCACCCCGATCCATACCGAAGCTTCCTTGAGGTCCTGGGTCGCCTCAACCGCATTCACGGTCACCAAGGCACCCTGCCACTCGTAGTCGCGCTGGACGACGGCACCAATCTCGCGCTTGAGCAACTCGTTGACTCGGGTCAGGCGTAGGGACATTTTGGATAGATCTGAAATGCTGGAACTCTGAAACCGTCTCTATTTCAGAGTTCCAGCATTTCAGTTTTCAGTGTTTGTCTTAAAGCGTCTGAGGAATCTTCTCAAGGGAGTAACACTCGATGATGTCACCCTCTTGATACTCGTTGAAGTCACCGAGGCGGATACCGCATTCGATACCAACCTTAACCTCTTCCACCTCATCGGTGAAGCGACGCAGTGTCGACATCTTGCCATCGAAGATCGGGACGCCATCACGAATGACTCGGGCGTGGGCTTTCCGGTGAATCTTGCCATCCTTGACGTAAGAACCACCGGCCTTGCCCTTGAGCACCTTGAAGACCTGCTTGACCTCGGCATGGCCGATGATCTTCTCGCGGGTTTCAGGTTCGAGCAATCCAAGCATCGCTTCGCGTGCCTGATCGATGAGTTCGTAAACGACGGAGTAGAGTTTGATCTGCACCCCTTCCGACTTGGCAAGCTTGGCGGCTTTCGCCTCCACCTTGACATTGAAACCGATGACAATCGCATCCGATGAACTTGCCATCTGCACGTCGCCCTCAGTGATCGGCCCCGCAGCTCCCGTCAGGAAGTAGGCCGCGACCTTGTCCGACTTGATATCGAGGATAGCGTTCTTGATCGCTTCGATCGACCCTTGAACATCGGTCTTGAGGATCAACTTGAGCTGAGCTTTCGATCCCCCGTCGGTGACGTGACTGAAAAGATCCTCCATGCGGCTCTTCTTCGGAATGGTCAGGCGTTCGGATCGCTGCTCCTCCTGTCGCTCGGCCGAGAGCTTCTTGGCCGCACGATCGGATTCCATTTCCACCAGCTCATCGCCGACTCGTGGCAACTCCTCAAACCCAACAATCTCAACCGGTGTTCCGGGAGTCGCCGACTTGATCGACTCGCCCCGGTCATTGATGAGACTCTTGATTTTCCCACTGAAAGGCCCGCAGATGAATGGCTTGCCGGTCCTCAGCGTTCCGGTTTCGACAATCGCCGAAGCCACCGCACCGCGCCCTTGTTGAAGCTTGGCCTCAATGATGGCGGCCCGGGCATTGCCTTTTGGATTGGCTTTCAGTTCGAGAACTTCGGCCTGAAGTGCAAGCAACTCGAGCAGGTCATCCACACCGTCACCCTTGAGCGCGGAGATTTCCAAGCACTCGGTATCACCGCCGAAGTCGACCGTCTGCAGGCCTTTCTCCGCGAGCTGGGATTTGACATTCATCGGGTTCGAGCCGGGAACATCAATCTTGTTGATCGCTACGATGATGGTCTTCTTCGCACGCTTTGCGTGTTCAATCGCCTCGATGGTCTGAGGCATGAGACCATCGTCCGCAGCCACCACCAGTACGACGATGTCAGTAATGTCCGCGCCGCGGGCACGCATGCCCGAGAAAATCGCGTGACCCGGTGTATCGATAAAGGTGATTGGCTTGCCGTTGTATTCAACCTTGTAGGCTCCGATATGCTGGGTAATGCCTCCCGCTTCTCCGGCAGTGATTCTTGAATTGCGAATGCGGTCTAGCAGCGTGGTCTTGCCATGATCGACATGGCCCATGATCGTGATGATCGGTGGACGAAGATGGAGCGCTTCTTCGGGCTCATCCTCTGGTGCTTCAGGCTCGGAGACAACCTCCTCCTGCTTGTGGACACCGCCGCCCTTCTCGCGCTTCTCACGTTCAAAGACAAAGCCATGGATTTCACAAACCTGTGCGGCCACATCCGGCTCGATGGCCTGATGAGGAGCCACGAAAACCTGAAGTTTGATCAAGTCAGCAAGCAACTGGAAAGGTTTGAGGCCCATCAATGCCGCCAAGTCGGCGACAATGATCGGCGGCTTGATACTGATGAGTTTGCCATCGCTGACCGTCCCCGGGTCGGTGTCAACCGCCGGCGATTTCTGTGGCGGCGTTGCTGCCGCAGGGGCTGGAACTGCCAGGGGTTCTTCCTCATGGAGGAGCTTGGAAATCGTCGGAAGGACCTTCTTGCCGGACTGCTCCGTCTTCTTGATCTTGGGCTTCTTCTCCTCGGCAAACGGGTCGTAGGCATCGCGCTTCGCGTCCTCGACTGTTTTGACTTGAGACGCCTCCTGCCGTTGCCGTTCACGACGTGACGGTACCTTCGTCTCTCCAATCAAATCGAGAGCTTTGCGTTTCTGGGGCTTCTTGTCGCTGTCTTCGGGCATCAGGCGGGGAATGGCGTTCTTAATGGCGTTCTTACGGTTGCTTCAGGGGAGAAAATTCGATGGCTTCAGCCTTCCTTGGGTTCGGCAGCCACCTCGGAGGTCTCAGGCTTTTCTTCAGTCGCGGGCTCTTCGACCGCTGCTTCCGCAGCGGGGGCTTCCTCTTCAGAAGGTGGAGCAGCTTCACCGCTCAATTCGTCAGGCAAATCGCGTCCCACAATTCCGTGGGCTCGCTTCAAGATATCACGCGAACGCTCTTCCGACACCTCCAAAACAGTGCAAATGTACTCGACCGGCATGTCGACCACCATCTCCGGGCTGGTGCCTCCAGCGGTGAAAAGCTTGGCAGCGAGTTCGTCGTCGATCCCGAGTTGCTCGGCGACCGAGTGAGCCGCATCGGCGATCTTCGCCTCGAACTGCTCCTTCTTGCTCTCGTCCTTCCGGACCTGGACATCCCAGCCCATCAGACGAGATGAGAGTCGGGCGTTCTGTCCACGACGACCAATCGCCTTGCTCAGATCTTCTTCGTCGACCGTGACCAGCACCACGCGCTTCTCTTCGTCGATCGTAACCGAACGCAGCGTTGCGGGTTTCAGGGCCTCACGCACGAACTCCTCCGGGTCGTCGCTCCAACGGATGATGTCGACCTTTTCGTTGTTGAGTTCACGGACGATGTTCTTCACCCGCGCTCCCTTCATGCCGACACATGCACCGACCGGATCAACTTTCGGGTCATTGCTCCACACCGCGACTTTGGTCCGGTAACCGGCTTCACGAGCGATGCCGCGAATCTCGACCGTATGGTCGGAAATTTCATTCACTTCAGCCTCGAACAGACGACGCACGAAGTTCGGGTGACTCCGGGAAAGGATGATCTCAGGACCACGGCCCTCGTTCTCAACGGCGACGACGTAGGCACGGATGCGATCGCCGATATTGTATTCCTCGGTCTGCACCCGCTCACGCGATGGCATCACGCCCTCGAACTTGCCGAGGTCGAGCATCACATCGCTGCGGTCGAAGCGACGAACCGTTCCGGAGACCACGTCTCCCGCACGATCCTTGAACTCCTCGTAGATCATTTCCTTCTCAGCCTGACGCAGACGCTGCATCATGGTCTGCTTGGCGGTCTGAACGGCAATGCGTCCGAAATCCTTCGGCGTCACATCGAACTCCATGTCACCATCGAGTTGAGCTTCTGGATCCCGCTTGGAAGCCAGCTTGAGGGGGACCTCATTGAACTTGTCGACGTAGTCATCATCGGCGACGACCCGGAGAGTGGCATGAATGCGGGTCTCACCCTTCTTCGTATCCACCTCAGCACGAAGCACTTCGATGGCATCAGCACCCGGCACCATTTTGCGGTAAGCGGAGATAAAGGCATACTCGAGCGCGGCAACGACCTTATCTCGGTCGATGCCTTTCTCTTTCTCGTAGTAATCGATGAGAGCGACGATGTCGTTGGTCATGGCTTGGCTTGAGGCAGAAAAGGAGATGTCCAGAGACGCAAAAGAGTGGGTTTTCGCCCACTCCGTAATCACGCCGGAAGTTTGATCGCCGGAGGCTCTATGGCGGAACGCCTTGACTTGCAAGTCCAATCTCCGAATCCAGGGCGAGGAAAATGGGCTGATTTTCCCCATTTCAGCACGATTTTCCGTTCCTCGGGCCGACAAGGTCCCCGCGACTGGACCGGACAGGCCGATCACCCCATTCTGCCCCCATGATTCAGGGCATTCTCTTCGACGCTGCCGGCACCCTCATTGAACCTACAGAGCCGGTGGCGGAGACCTATGCCCGCCTGCTTTCGCCTTATCTGGGACCGCTGGACCCCGCCGTACTGAGTCCCAGGTTCAAGCGGGCCTTCATGGCCGCAGGCGATCCCGCATACGAAGGGGCTTCACGCGGCGATTGGGCGGAGCGCCAGTGGTGGCGAAAGGTCGTCGAAGGCACCCTCGAGCGGGAAATCTCGGATGAAGCCTTTCACGCCGTGTTTGATCACTACGCCGACGGTGAGGCCTGGCGGGTTTACCCCGAGGTGGAGGACGTCCTTGATGCCTGCTCGCAGCTCGGATTGCGCTGTGCGATTGTTTCCAATTTTGATCTACGCTTGCATCGAATCCTCGACGATCTGGACCTTCGTCCGCGATTTGATACGGTCATCAGCTCGGCCGATGCCTCGGCACGGAAGCCCTCGGCAGCCATTTTTTCCATGGCTCTCAGTGATCTCGGTCTCCGGGCAGATCAGGTTCTTCACGTCGGCGACTCCTTGCAATCCGACCTCCACGGGGCCCGAGCCGCGGGAATCGAAGCCTTCCATCTGAAACGCCCGGCCGAGAATCTCCGGTGCTTCATGAACTGGGCTGGCAACCGGCTCGAGTCGTAGAGGGATTTTCTCTTGCCAAACGATCAGCTCACCCCTACCCCCTCCCCGCCCCACGGCGAAAAACGCGCGGATAGCTCAGTTGGTAGAGCACTCGGCTTTTAACCGATCGGTCCTGGGTTCGAATCCCAGTCCGCGTACTTTCTTCCCGCTCCGGTCTTGGCGACCGTCGAGCGGCGGACTCCATCCGATCGAGCCCTTCGTTCGCCCCGAATTCGCCCCCAAACTGCGACACCCTTGGAAGAACGAGGAAAAGGCCTACGTTGACTGATGGCGGGCTCCCAGGGATACAGGGACCAGCAAAAAGACGATTTTCTCGACTCTTGCATGAGGGCAAAATGGCGAGCCAGATCCAATCGCTTTCTCAACTTCATCCACCACAAGCCATCGCATGAAACCGAAACACTTCATCCGTCGAATCGGAACCTCCCTCCTTTGCATGGTCGGCACCCTCACCGCGGCCGGGAAACCCAACGTCGTCATCATCTACGGCGACGATGTCGGCTTCAATGATGTCAGCGTGAATGGAGCCAAGCTGATCAAGACTCCGAACATTGATGCTCTCGCCGCGGCAGGACTGAACTTCACCGATGGTCATTGTTCCGCCGCTACCTGCACCCCATCCCGTTTCAGCCTGCTCACTGGCGTTCACGGCTTCCGCTACGGAGTCAGCATCCTGCCTCCGAACGCTCCGCTCTCCATTCCAACCGACATTCTGACCCTTCCCAAACTCTTCAAGCAGGCCGGTTATCACACCGGAGTTGTCGGCAAATGGCACCTGGGCATCGGCAAGAAAGGCGTCGCCACGGATTGGAATGGCGCGGTCAAGCCGGGCCCGCTCGAAATCGGCTTCGACTCTTCATTTCTTCTCCCCTCCACCAACGATCGCGTCCCTTGCGTCTATCTCGACGGCCACCATGTCGTCGGACTCGACCCAAAGGACCCGCTTCATGTCGGCAACACGCTTGCCGACGTGCAGCGGCCCGGCAGCACCCAATATCCGAACGGCCTCACCCAGCCCGAGGCGATGACCTACTACCAGAGCACCCATGGCCACAACAACAGCGTGATCAATGGTATCGGTCGCATCGGCTACCAGTCGGGAGGAAAGTCCGCTCTTTGGAATGATGAAACGATGGCCGATGAGTTCGTCAAGCAAGCCAAACGCTACATCGCGGACAACAAGGACAAGCCCTTCTTCCTCTACTTCGCCTCGCAGGACATCCACGTCCCGCGCGCCCCCCACCCGCGTTTCAAGGGCTCGACCAAGCTCGGCTTCCGCGGTGATGCGATGGTGCAATTCGACTGGTCGACCGGTGAAATCATGAAGGCTCTCGAAGAACACGGACTAACCGAAAACACCATCGTCATTTTCTCCAGCGACAACGGTCCGGTCTACGACGATGGCTACGATGATGGCACGACCGTTCACACTTCGACCAAGGAAGCAGACAATGGTCACGATGGTTCGGGCATCTGGCGCGGCGGCAAGTACCAGATCTACGAAGGCGGCACTCGTGTTCCGCTGATCATTCGCTGGCCCGCCCGAATCAAGCCCGGCACCTCGAAGGCCATGGTCAACCAGATCGACTTCCTCGCGTCCTTCGCATCCCTGCTCGGGCTGGAGCTCTCCAAAGACCAGGCCCCCGACAGCCGCAATACCCTCTCTTCCTTTCTCGGAGAGAACGAAGAAGGCCTTCCCTACATGATCCAGGAAGCCCGCACCTTCGCCCTCCGCACCGGAGACTGGAAATACATCTCCAACACTCCTCTCAGAAGGAAGCAGAACGGAAAGAATCCCTCCAAAAAGCCGGAGCTCTACAACCTCGAGTCCGATCCAGGCGAGCAAAACAACCTCATCGACCAAAACCCCGAAAAGGCCGCGTCCATGGCCAAGAAGCTCGATGAGCTGATTGCAGCCGACGGCGTTCGCTAGCTCTCACACGGTAGCACGACCCCAAGCCAGAGAAGCTTCACGGGAAGCCTTGAATCCCCCTGATCTCGCGATCAAAGGATCCATGACTCACTTGAAGCAAGATGCTACAGCGGCAAGTCGTAGCTCCGGCCTCCGATGCCGTCGAACCACCTGACATAGGCAAGATTCACGGTCGCATAGCCGCCCGGCGTTGGGTAATCACCCGTGAAATACCAGTCTCCGCAAGGACCCTTGATCGCAGCATGAAGATTCTCGATGGTCTGGAAGATCACTTGGACTTCTCCGTGCCACTCATTTTCTTCGGGAGTCACCATGCGGCTGATCTCCGCGGAAATCTCCTCGGCGGTGAATGGGTCGTAGACTCCCTTCACCCGATTGACCATCTGGTCGGCTGGCTTTTTCAACTCCTCGCGACACTCCTCGTAAATACGATCTAACAGCGACTGACGACCGGCCCGACGATGCAGCGCGACCGCCGCCTGGAAGGCAATGAACTTACCGAGCTCGGACATATCGATCCCGTAACAATCCGGATAACGAATCTGCGGTGCCGTCGAGCAAACCACGATCTTCCGCGGCGAAGTCCGCGAGAGGATCTTGAGAATCGATTTCTTGAGCGTGGTTCCACGGACAATCGAATCGTCCAATGCCACCAAGGCATCGTTCGGCTTCACGACTCCGTAAGTGATGTCGTAAACGTGAGAGACCAGCAGATCGCGACCCTTCTCCTGGGCAATGAAGGTGCGCATCTTGATGTCCTTGTGCGCGATTTTCTCACCACGTGGCCAGTTGCGAAGAATCAGGTCATCGAGCGTCTTCTCGTCGAGCGTCCCTTCGGCCTGCGCCTTGAGGATCTCCGAACGGACCTGCTGCCGACGGAATACACGCAAGCCATCCATCAGCCCGTACCACGCCGTTTCAGCTGTATTGGGAACGAAGGAAAAGACCGCATTTTCCATCGGCCCTTCAATCGCATCCACCACTTGATCCACGAGTGCGGCTCCCATCGCCTTGCGCTCACGGTAGATCTGCGGATCGTTGCCACGGGAAAAATAAATCCGCTCGAAGGAGCAGGGCAGATACTTTTTCGGAGTGGCAAACTGGCCATCGTGAATCGAGCCGTCGGACTTGATCGTGATGACCGCTCCTGGATCGAGCGCCTTGACCTGCTTCTCGTCGGCCTCGAACACCGTCATCAACGGCACACGCTCCGAAGCAAAGGCGATCACCTCATCGGTGATCAGCATGTGGCATGGCCGGATTCCGCAGGGATCCCGCATCACGAACATGTCGCCATTCCCGACTGCTCCGCAGATGGTGTAGCCCCCATCCCAAGGGGCCGCAGACTCCGCCACAATCCGCTCCAGATCGAGCTCCTTGGAAATCATGTCCGGCATGTCCTTGCCGGAAACATTTTCATCGCGAAGACGCCGGTAGATGTCGGTGTGCGCCTCATCGAGATGGAATCCGATTTCCTCAAGCACCGTCTGGGTGTCCGTGCCAAACACCGGATGCTGCCCACGCTCGATCAGCGTCTGGTTCAGCGATCCCGTATTGGTCATGTTGAAGTTCCCCATCACCATCAAGGTCCGCGTTGGCCAGTTGCTGCGGCGCAAATAGGGATGACATGAGCCTCCATCGAACTCTCCGGAAGTCCCGTAACGGAGGTGCCCCATCAGCACCTCTCCGCCAAAGTCAAAATGCTCGCGCACGACCGCTGGATCCTTGGGATCGAGCCCGGATTTACGGCCCATCTTGAAGAGATTCTTGATTTCCTTTCGGAAAATCGCCGAAAGCGCATCCCGCTCACTGCTCCGCCGGCGAAACACATAGGGTTCTCCGGTCGGCACGTTGAGTTTGTTGCAACCGATCCCGATCCCGTCCTGGCCGCGATTGTGTTGCTTCTCCATCAGGAGAAAGAGCTTGTTGAACCCCCACAGCGCGCTGCCGTAGCGGTCGTGGAAGTATTCCAGCGGCTTGCGCAGGCGCACCGCTGCAATGCCGCACTCGTGGGTTAGAAAATCGCTCATCGGTGAAAGCTGATCATTCGCCGCGGACCCTTACTCGAACGCCCTCAGTGTCAACCATGGTTCCAAGCACCGTCCCACCAGGGCCAGCCTTCACCGCTGCGTCCGCATCCTCCGGCGCCACGATCGCCACCCATCCGAAGCCCATGTTGAAGGTATGGAAGCGGTCGTCGGCGTCCACATGAGACAACAACTTGTCGATCCCCGGCAGCTCCCACTTGGGAATCTCAAGATCCGCCCCGCAACCACGGAACAGACGCTCCAGATTCTCGGGGAGACCTCCACCTGTGATATGGGACATCGCCCGCGGCCTCACGCCGGCCTCTTTCAGTCCGGCGACCACATCGTGATAGAGACGGGTCGGCCTCAGCAGCACCGCAAGCTCATCTTCGGTGATTTCTCCCGGAAACTCCTTCAAAACCCGACGCACCAAGCTCCAGCCATTGGCGTGAATACTGTCAGAAGCGTAGCCAACCAGCACATCACCCACTGCGATTGTCGTAGGATCAATGAGTTCCGACTTCTCCGAACATCCGATGCAGAATCCAGAGAGCTCAATCACATCTTCAGGCACGATGCCCGGCATTTCCGCCGTCTCACCACCCGCCAAAATACAATTGCACGCCTCCAGATAATCCGCCATCCCCCCGATCAGGCGGGTGATGCGGTCCTCGTCGAGCTTGGAAATCCCAATGTAATCCAGAAACATCAGCGGATCTCCGCCGGTCGTCAGGATATCGTTCACGCTCATGGCGACCAGGTCCTTGCCTGCAGTTTCAAGCAAATCCCGCTCAAGGAGCAGCTCCAGCTTGGTCCCGACGCCATCGCATCCCGTCACGATAACCGGCTCGCGGTAGGCACTCAGATCGTAACCGGCCGCAAAGAGGCCAAACGCCCCCAAAAGCCGACGATTCTTCTGAGTCCTGGCCACGTGGCCCCGGATATCACCCACTAAGGCGGCCGCTCGTCGCGTATCCACCCCAGCCTGCTGGTAGGTCAGTTTTCCCGCCATCCTTTCGAAGTGGCGGGGTTGTAACAGCCCGCCCTCACCCGTCACGCAGAAAAGCCCCGAAACCCCCCGAAGGAGAAAATTAGGTGGCGGAGCTCCAAAAAAACCCCGAATTCCAAAATCATTTATTAAATAAAACCTTACTAATAAGCTCTCCTGATAGCTTTTCCCACCTGACTGACCACCAAAGTTGAAAAACGTTCAAAAAAATATTGCAAATATTTCCTAACATTCATAAAAACCAAACCAAGTCGCCGCCGAAGTATTTAATTAACCTTGAATATTTAGGTCCCCTGGATAGAACCACCTTACTTCCCTGATCATTTCCATGTCGGACGGAACACCCCACCTCAAGCTCAGCTCTGGATTGACCATTGGTTACCAGACGCCGCTCGCCAAGACCGTGGACTCCATCAATCTGGAATCCGGAACTCACTTCCTGCTCGCCAGAAACGGCCGCGGAAAGACCACCCTGCTTCGAACCATTTCACGCAGCCTCAAGCAGATTGATGGTTCGGTCGAGGCAGAGGGAAGAATGCAGTATGTTCCCGAGGATCTCCGCTTCGATGAGGAAATCCCCGTTTTCGCCATTTTCAAGGCCATGATTCCCGCTGCCCGTCTGGCAGCCGCCTCGGAACTCGCCGAGCGCATCGAGCTCGATCTCAAGAAGCCCTACGGCAAGCTTTCCACCGGCAATCGCCGCAAGACCAGCCTCATCGTTGCTGAGTATTCGCTGGACCCTAGCGTTTCAAACATCCTGCTGCTCGATGAGCCCTTCAGTGGTCTCGATGCCCATGCACGCGCCGCCTTTGAAGACATCTGGAAGATGAGCGCCGACAAGACCCTGCGTCTGGTCAGCTGCCATCCGGATTATGATTCGATGGCCATGCCGAGCGCCCTGCTCATTCAGGACGGCACCATTCAGCACACCAACGACGCCTCGCAGACCTGGACCCAACTCAAGAACCAGCTCAACTAAGCGTCCCTCCCTTTTTTCCCGAACTAGCCATGCGACTATTCAAGCTCACTCTGTCCACCATCTTCCGCCGGAAGTCATGGGCGATTTGCGCCCTTCTGGTTCTGATTTTCCCCTTCGTTCTTCCTTACCTCTCAAGCAGTACGGAGAACCCCGTACTTTTCAAACCTGCGCTCGCCCAGGCAGCCTGGAGCCTCGCCTGGCTTTGCGCGATCTTCTGGGGGCTCTTCGCCGCCTCGACTCTCGGTGAGAAAAACGCCCGCTCCGGCACAGGCGAATACTTTCAGTCCACCGGCATCTCGCCAGGCCGCCAACTGGTAGAGATCTGGGCAGCCGTCTCGATCTTCGTCGCCCCACTGGGTCTCGGCGCCGCCCTTGTCTGCATCCTTGCAGCCAGCCCCGCCCTTGCTGACGAGCGGAGCATGTGGATCGCCACCAATCTGCAGTACTCGATCCTCTTCGCGCTCGTTGTCCTGCCACTCATCGCGCTCGCATGCTCGATCGCCTCCCGCTTCGGAGGACTCACCGGATTCATTCTCTCCGCCGGCCTCTGCAGCTACGGTCTCTATGGCGTCGGCTACATGAAAATGCTGCTAGACCTCGGATCCAACCCGATCGCCAAGTGGCTTTGGACCGTCTCTCCCCACTACCATCTTGCCGACCCGACCGAACGCCTGCGCTACAAGCTCGGGGCCATCGAATGGGGTCAGTTTCCTCTGCTCCTCGCCTACTTCGCAGGCATCCTGCTCCTCTACGTTGCGATTTCCCGGATGATCTTCCGAACCAAAGTCTCCGCCTGACAAGCGCCTGCCGATCAGAATCATTCAAGTGCCCGTCCCAGCCATGAAATTCCGAAACACTACCACCATCTGCATCCTCGCTATCGCGGGTGCCGCTGTCTGGACGTATTCCGGTAGCCGCCTTGAACAGAGCGGCGCTTTCAACTTCGAACCGAATCCATTGGGCATCAAGCGCAGCCCCTACGGACAGGTCATCGCCATGGCAATCCAAGGCCGCATCGACGACGACTGGCATGGCACTTTAGAGAGTGGTGGCCCCGCCGACGGCGACACTGCCTCATCCTGCGGGCACAGCCATTGTGAGGAACCCTGTGGCAGCTCCGAGAAAGTGGCGCATGCGAAGCCTGATCTCATCGACAGGATCACCGCCATCGCGACCAAACGCACCAACCCCAACCCGAAGACTCCCGCTCACAAATTCTACCTGCGCCGCGAGATCGAGAAAAAGCTCCGCTTTGCCTACGAACTCGATCCATCCCACTACGGGAACTATAATAGTTACCATCTCTTCCTGACTCACGACAGCCTCGGCACTTCCGGCGATGGATACGAGAAAGGCAGCCAGCGGGCCAACGCCCTCTCTGAGGCCACCATCCGCTACTGCCTCCGCGAAACCAACGACCCGCGACCCGCTCTCACCGCTGCCACCGCCGCCCATAACATCCTGCAGTACATGCTCATGGATCCGGAGCAGCGCTACACCCCTGAGCAGATGCACCAGCAGCTCACGGTTGTCGATTTCTGCCTCCGCCGCCACTTCGAACTACTCGAAGAGGCCTCCAAGAACGGCACCTGGGATCTTCTTTCCAAGCTCCGCCAGCAGGAGGTTCTCGACCGCTCCACCTTCACCATGAAGATTCGTGAGAGCGCTGAAAAGGCCATCATCCGCATCGACAACGAAACACTCCACCAAGCGGCAAGTTCCGAAAAGTCATGAGTGTCTTCACCGCAGCACACGACTCCCCGCCTCCGATCCCGGCCGCCAGACCGGCGGTTCCCGATGCACCGGTTTACTTCCGGCCGGGCATGCGCGGCAGCGAACTCCTCGGCATCATCTTCCGCGTCTGCAAGGAACTCCGTGTCTCCGATATTCAGATGCGTTCCGAGCGGCCGGTTTACATCCACACCAACAAGGGCGTGGAGAAACTCGAACCTCTTGGCATTCTCACCGCTGCGCACATGGATGAGATCCTCAAGGAACTCATCTCCAACCGCGAGAGCGGCAGCCACGGTTTCGGCGAGGAAAACAGCCTCGAGAGCCGCACCGAAGAAAAGATCGCCATCGCCATTCGCGACTTCGCCGAGCGCAAGGTCGCCGATTTCTCCTGCGACGGCATCCCGATGGGTGACAACGGGGAAAAGTCCGGCCGACTGCGTATTCAGGCCCACCTCAGCGCCTCGGGTCTCGGAATCACCTGCCGTATTCTCAACGATTTCATTCCAGAACTCTCGTCACTCGGCATCGATCCCGATACGAATTCGATTCTTCGCGCCGCCGTCCAGAAGCGTGCCGGCCTTTGCTTGGTGACCGGCCCGACGGGTTCAGGCAAATCCACCACGCTTGCTTCCCTGATCGACTGGCTCCGTCAGAATCACCCGAAGCATATCGTGACGGTCGAAGATCCGATCGAATACCAGTATCCGGACGACATGGAAGACCCGGAGTTTCCCGGCCGTCGCACGCCCTCGCCTTCGATCGTCACGCAGCAAGAAGTCGGACGCGACGTGCACTCCTACCGCCAGGGACTCAAGGACGTGCTCCGGAAAGCACCACACGTCATTCTCCTCGGTGAGATCCGCGACCGCGAGGCCATGGAGACCTGCATGGAGGCAGCTCAGACCGGTCACCTTGTCCTGTCCACCCTTCACACCACCGGAGCGGTCAAAACCATCGGTCGTATCCTCGAACTGTATCCGCGCGAAAGTCACCTCTCGGTGCTCTCCCGCCTCGCTGAAATTCTCGTCTTCATCCACTCGCAAGGACTGCTCAACGGCGTCGAACGCCGCGTGCTCACCTACGAATTCCTGCAAAACAACGACGACGCCGTGTCAAGCGCAATTGCCAACTACGATGGCGGTGCGAGATCACTCGAAGACGTAATATCCAGAGCGGGAAATATCGAGTGGGATAGCAACCTCGAACGACTTCTCCGCCAAGGACTCATCACCCACGAAACTTTCGAGAACGCCAGAATGAACCGCGACGACTCCGAAGTCCTCTGAACCAACGCTCCCATCTTATCACTTCCACCCGCATGAAGCCACCACGCTCCAGAGACATCAGCCGACCAAGCGGCATGACCTTGACCGAATCGGTCATCGTCATCCTCGCCCTGGTCGCTCTCGTTGCGATGGTCTTCGTGAAGAGCAGCAACCTCAGGAAGCGTTCGGACCAGACCGCCTGCCTGAACAACATCAGCAACATGCAACTGATCGTCCGCTCCTTTCAACGCCTTCACAACCTGGCCCCGAACGCGCCGCTCAACATCGAGCACGAATTCGTCGGACCCAACAAACCGGTCGCCAACAGGCCCCACTGCCCCAGCGCTGGCCACTACACCTACTCCTCCACGATTCCCCCGCTCGGCAGCCTCGCGCTGAACTGCTCGCTCGCCACCCAGGCCGCCCACCAACCACCGAACTACCAGCACTGGTAAATCCAATTTCCAATACAATCTCGAGACCGCCGGCAGAAAGTAAACGACCTCATGGTCAAAGCCGATCACCGACCGATCTCCAGCTGAAGAAAAGACAAAACAACACACCCTAAACACACACACACACACATGAAACTGAATCAACACACCAAGCGTAAGAACAAAGGCATGACCCTTCTTGAATTGACGGTCGTCATCCTCGTTCTTCTTTCGCTCATCTCGATCCTCTTCATCGGCGCCCGCGCCTGGAAGAAGGGTTCCGACCGTTCCGCCAACATCCTCAACGTGCGCAACGTGCAGCAGGCTGTCCGCGGTCACGCCAACATGAACGGAATCGCCGAAGGAGACGGAGCCACCGCAGGTGGTGCCGTAGCCGCAACCGTCATCTTCCCAGCCTACTTGTCTGAGCCAACGCCTCCAGCGCCATCGCTTGCGGCGTACACTTACCTGGGAACCAACCCAGCTGTGGGAGAACTCTACATCACGAATCCTGCTTCGGATCCTGAGTACTTCTACACCTCAGCGAGCGAGTACGCCGAGTGGTAAATCCAGCAGGTTCGTTCGACTGATTCTCTAGCTCGGACGACCCATCATAAACAGCCTCCCGCCGCTCGCGGCGGGAGGCCATCTCTCCCCACCCTTTCGCTCCCCCCATCCATGCAACTGTTCACCCTGTCCCATTTTGGTCGCCACCCAACATCCATCGGAGCTCAATCCGCTCCAACTCTATCGCCAGGCCTCTTCGTTCCTGCGCGGCACCAGCCGTGCCACGAATGACGGATGGTATCAGAGTCCTTTCGAACAGGAGTTTCAACTCCACCTCCGGATCGACGGCACACGCGCCGATTCGTGGATTCACCGACTTTCCACCGGCGCTTGGACCGCCGGTCCCGAGCTATCCGAGGAACTGATCCTCGAGCCCGCCAAGGCCTCCGCCTTTGCCGCCGAAGCCATCGCGATGGTCAGCAAGGACGGCGCCACCTCACTCGGCATCGTCCTCCATGTCGCCGATGAGTTCGCCACCACCGAGATCAAACCGGAACTCGACAATCCCGGTGCCCTCGGCGAACTGCGCGAGACGATCGTTCATGATCCTTTTTCCGTCCTCGACGACTCCTCTCTTTCCGCCGATGACCACTCATGGAGGCTGATGCCCTACACCAGCTCTGGTGACAGGGCGATCGCCACCGCGATCATCCTGAGCCGGCAAGCCTCGGAGTTCGTCGCCGCCCTGCGGGCCTGCGGCAACCTCAAAAATTTCCCGGTCGTCGTCACCGCGGTGAGCGCCCCCTTGCTCGCGCTGCTGACCTTGCCGGAGATCAAGACGGATGCCTGTGGGGCTCCAATGATTGCGGTTCTCCCGTATTCCAGCTTCACCGTCCTCGCCTTCTTCAATGAGCACGGAGACCTGCTGCTGCTACGCACCCTCCAGCACCGCGGTCAGCGCCGTCCCTCGAACCTCCGTCATGCCGTGGCCACCACCGCCACCGCCTTGGAAATGTCCAGCCCGGAAGTCATTGTCCTCCCCCTCTCCGGCGATCCGGATGCCCAGATCGTTCCCGATCTTAAAACGGTCTTTGAGAGCAGTACCATCCGCGAGGTCGATTGGTCGCAAACGCGTTTCAGTATCGCCAACGCGCCCACCGTCACCCCGGAAATGATCATTTCGGCAAGCAACAAAGAGGCCCCGGAAACACCCATCGCGAGTTCCCACACCTTCTCCACCCTGCTGAGTGAAGGCTGGACCACCCAGGATTTCCTGCCGATCCCAACGGCCGAAGCCGACGTTTTCCCGATCCGTGGAGAAATGAAGCTGCTTCGCATCGCGAAATTCACCCGAATCGGCCTCGTCGCCGCGGTGTTGCTGACGCTCTGCTGGGTCGCTCTTTCTTCGCTGAGCATGCTCCGCAAACCGGAGTGGGCCTTCGACCAGAGAGAAGCCGCCGCTCTGGACGGACGCTTGAAAATCCTCGGACTCGAACGCAGGAAATCGGAACACTGGGAGAACCTTCTGGAAGATCGATCCAAAGGCTGGGCCTCGATGGAATTCCTGGCACGGCTTTTCCCGGACAAGAGCGGATTCCTCGTCAAAAGTTACACCCATACCAGCTCACCGGAAGTCGCCCCAGGGCAGACCCATGCCGGCTTCATCAAGGAATGGCGCATCAGCGGTCTGGCACGGGAAGAAGCGCTAGAGCGGCTCGCCGACCTGAACACCCGCGAGGGCATTTCGGCGGCCTTCACCGAAGTCGCCCGCGTCACCGGAAACCAAGCCTACCGTACCGATCTGCCCAGCCGCAGCGTCGTGGTCAACGTGAAGACCCTCGAACACGGTGCCTACAAGCCGATGCCTCCCGAGGATAGGGTCGACGGCGACCCGAGCAGCTACCCCTTCATGTTCGATCTCACCATCACCCAGCGCTTCGAGGCCGCCGACCCGATGGCCCTCAACGTCGCCAAAGCACCCTGATCCGATGAACCGCTACCGTCAATCCATCGCCATCTTCGGCTTCACCCTGCCCATCATCATCGGCATTGTCTTGATCGCCGTCGCTGTCATGGTAAAGGCCAAGATCCAACAGGCCTTCGACGAGAAGATCGCCCACTTTGAGGGCTTCGAGAAGAACAAGATGATGGCTCTCACCCTGGAGGCCGAAGTCAGTAAGAAGCGACAGCATATCGAACGCTGGCAAGCCCTCGTCTCGGATGAGACCGCCAGCTCCATCACTTCCAATCTCCGCGAGATCGAAGACCGCCTCCCATCCAAGGAGTTCCAGAAGACCGCCCAAGAACATCCGACCGGCAGGAAGGGCTTCGCCGGAGCATCGGCACAGAACTCCACTCAGGTCGGTCTCGCTTTCCGCGCCACCTACCGCTCCATGCAGAAGGCCCTCCTCGAACTCGAAAGCCGCATGCCTCAGCTCCAACTTCAGGAGATGCGCATCGAACCTAGCAGCCAATCCAGCAGCCTGAGTGTCCAGGTCACCTACACCGCTTGGGAAGAATGAAAGTTTACCACATCACCCTGTCCACCCTCATCCTGTTCGGTCTGAGCACGAGCTTGGGTGCCCAGTCCGCTGAAAATTTCCAGTTGGAAGACAAATCTAACAATGACGTACTGCAGAAGTCTGCGGACGTCGTGCAGATGCAGGTCATCGATAAGGAAGCCGAGTCCGAGCTTCTTGCATCCCCCTCACGTTATGCGGGACTTGATCTCGACAACTATGTCCAGGCGCTCTCAAGTTCGTTCTCCATGCGGACACGCGACCTCGATCCCTTTGCCCGCCACCAGGATCCGAATTTCAAACCTCCCCAACCCGTAGCTCCCCGGCCCGGAATTTCGAAACCCCAGCCAGAGCCCGTCACGCCCTTCTCGGATATCATCGCTCGAATCAACATCACAGCTGTGGTGCCCGCCAAGCAACTCTTCTTGGTAGGCGAACGCAGTTTCCGCGTCGGTGACCGGATCGAACTCGATGTTGGTAAGGAAAAGCCGATTTCCGTCCATGTGATGGCCATCGAGGCCAACTCCGTCAATTTCCGCCATGGGATCACCGGTGAAACAGCAAATCTCTCCCTCGGACTCACACCTGAAGGCATGGAGCGCGGCGTTGCTCTCCATCCTCCGGGCATGGTTTCAAAGAACTCCCCGGCTCCACTCGATGCCCGCCCTGACAACCCCGTCTCTTCCCGCCGCTGAATCTGACCACAACCACCTAACGGCAATGAAAATGAAATCCGCCTTACTAATCGCAGCCTGCTTCGTTCTTCCGAGCCTGTCCTTGCACGGACAGGATGAAGCCAACACACCCGGCGGTGATCTCTCGCCACCGGTTGATGCTGGCTTACCTGATCTTCCACCACCGCCCGCGCCTCCTGCTCCAGGAAGTCCCGGCGACGTCAATTTACCAATCGATGGATCGAGTCAGCCAGGCGGGCTCCCACCACTTCCAACGGATCAACCAGGGTTTCCACCGGTTGAACCGGTCACTCCGCCAAGCGAGCCAATCAATGCAACCGGAGCAGAAGAGGGTACCGAACAGCAGATTCAAGAATCAGACGAAGGCTATCTCATCAAGGATGCTTCCCTCAATGACATCTTCCAATTCCTCGCCAAGCAAGCCGGCCGCCAGTATTTCCACAATGTGAAGATCGCCACGCCGGAGTATCGCGTGACCGGTCACCTCAACGACGGCAATCCCCTGCAGCAGATGGAGGAACTCGCCTTCATGTATGGCCTGATGCTTTATACCAAAGGCAACACGGTCTATGCCCTCACTCAGGCGCAACTCAGCCAGCTTCCCAACACCGAGTTCACTTACCAACTCAAGTATCTCCGCCCGACCGACATCGAGCAGATCAAGGCACTGATCCAACCGGTCCTCACTCCCGGTACAGGCATCGTCAACTTCGAGCCAAAGACGAATACGATCATCATCATCGATACCTCGCACCGGATCGAACAGGCCCGCTCGATGCTGCACAACATCGACAAGCAAAAGAGCCAGATCATCGTTGAGACCAAGATCCTCCGCGTGAACAGCGAGGTCGCCGAACGCACCGGTATCGATTGGTCCGGATCCCTCGGCAAAGACGGCACCGCCATCAGCCTGTCACGTGATCTCAACTCGGTTTTTGGTCTCCCATCCTCTCCCGCCTCCTCCATCCCCGGTGGTGCCGACACCAACCTGGTCTTGAGCCCCATCGAACTCGACGGCGTCCTGCGTGCATTGGCAGAAGGTGCACTCGTCACTCAAATCTCAAACCCAACTCTCATCACCGAGGACAACGAACAAGGCTCCATTTCGATCATTGATCGGGTCCCCATTATCACCACGACCACCAACCAGGGAACCGGCGATGTTTCAAGCGTGAGTGAAGAGGTCCGTTACAAGATTGACGCCAGCGATCCGAGCATCACGGAGGAGCCGGATAAACACCGGGAAATCGGTATCTCAATGGTCGTCACCCCACAACTCCTGCCGGACAGCACCATTCGTATGAGCCTTCGCCCTCGTTCCGCCCAGATCGTCGAGGAAATCGTCAGTGCTCAAACGGGTAACCGCTACCCACGGGTCACCGAGTCCATGATTGAATCCATCTCACGGGTCCCAGACGGCCACTCTCTCGTCGTCGGAGGCTTCTATGGCGAGGCCGATTCGAAAAAGGACAACAAGGTGCCGATTCTCGGTGACATCCCGTTCCTGAACTTTTTCTTCAAGAGCAGTGAAACCACCAAAGAGCAGTCCAGCCTCGTCTTCATTGTCACACCCTCCTCATATGACCCGACGAGTATTCGCTCCACCGGCATCCACTCAAACCAGATTCACACCAGCCTGAGCCTCACCCGCGACCACGACTGGGTGGATCCGCAAAATCCCGGACCCGCCTATGAGCCGAATCTCCGCCGTTCACTGCGCGGACTCGAGCCACAGCCGGCACCCTACTATCCGAGAACTGACGAAATGCCGACCGAGCAACCGGTCCGGGCACGTGGCACCTCGCCGAAGTCACTGAACTCCTCACCCGTAGAAGCGATGGACTCAAGTGCTGGCAGCAGCCCGACCCGCTTCAGCCGCGCCCGTCGCCGCTGATCACACCATCGAATCATGAGCGCAGCCGAAACACTCAATCCAAAGCCTACCGCTTCCGGCGGAAGGTCCATCGAGGAATGCCTGACGGAGTGCCTGAACCTCACCATCGAGGCCTTCGAGAATTCAAAGGTTGCCTCCGGTGAGGAGATTGCGCGCGTTCGTCTACGTTTCGGCCACGCACTCACAGCCGGGGAGTCAGAAGATCTCATTTACCTGCTTGCCCGCATTCAAGGAACCGAAGAGGAGCGCATGGGGATCGAGACCGCGCGTATCAGCCACGCGGTCGCCGGAGTCATCTCCCCCTCTCCTCCCCTGATCCCCTTCGCCGGCAAGCTCATGGCACCCTCAAGCTTTTATGAAGCCTACACCCAGCTGCACGAACTCGCCCGGGCTCTAACGTCGCCGGTGATCTACGCGGAAGACACCGACTCGATTGGAACCGGTGCGCTTAACCCGATCGCAGCACGCATCATGGCGGAAGAAGTCCGCGCTGCTGTTAGCCGGCGCTTCGGCATCAAGCCCTTCACTACCGCTGTCCGGATCGACTACGACAGTTGGAGTTTCCTGACCCGCAAACATTTCGGACTGTGATTGATTTCGATGGCATGTCGTTCAACGACCTGATCAGCGGCCGCATCATGCAGGCGCTGTCAGAGCATGATGCTCAGTATTCCGAGCTCCCTCAGGATCAGGTCGCCAACCGGGTCACACGAAGCTGCTTCATGGCTGCGGTCGCCCAGATCAATGGCCTCCCCTTCTTCCCCAAGGTCGCGGAATTCTGTGAGGCATCACTCCACACCTACTGCGATCCAACGGCACTCACCCGCGGCTTCTTCAGCCCGATCTGCATCAGTGGCGACAAACTGATCGTCGCCATCGCCAATCCCTGGAGCCCGCAGGCGGACGAATACCTCGCACCCCGATTCCCAGATCTCGAGATCGTCAAGATCGTCACCCTCGCCTCCGAGGTCAGCCGAGCCATCGAATCGGTCGGCAGGAGCAACGGCCCGAGCCGGTCGGAACTCGAAGCCATCGACGTCGAGGATTCCGATGAAAACATCCGCGACTTCGATGTCACCACCGACCATACCGAGCCGATGGCCCAACTGATCGCCACGATCATGGCGGATGCGGTCAAGACTCGTGCTTCCGACATTCACTTCAAGGTTGAGAAAGAGGTCTTCTACTACAGTTTCCGGGTTGACGGCGATCTCCAGCCGAAAGTGGAGATTCCCATGAAGTTGAAGGACCGTCTCGACGCCTTCCTTCTGAACCTGATGAAGCTTCCGACCGAAATTCGGAACACTGTCCCAGGCATCTCCGGCCGCTTCACCATCTCCTACTTCCATCGTCCGATCGATATTCGTTACGAACGGCACCGCACCTATCGTGGCTACCACGTCACGATGCGTCTCCTCGATAAAGGAAACATCAACGTCACCCTCGGCAAGGGCACCCTCGCCTTCGACGAGGAAACCATGTTTGAACTCCACAAGGTGATGAAGGTTCCTGCGGGAATCATCGTCATGAGCGGCCCCACCGGCTCGGGAAAATCAACGACTCTCAACGCGATCCTCCGCGACCTCAACCGCCCCGAAGTCAATATCCTCACCCTGGAAAACCCGGTGGAGGACGAGGTCGCCGGCATCACCCACTGCGACCTCAAGAGCCCGAAGGAATTCAAACCGATGATCGCCTCCTTCATGCGGAGCGACCCGGATATCATCCTCATGGGTGAGGTCCGCGACATCGAGTCCGCCGAACTCGCGATCGAAGCGGCGGTAACCGGGCACAAGGTGCTGACCACCATTCACACCCCGCGTGCCTCGCAAATCATCGAACGTTTCGAACAGCTCGGCATCGAACGGTGGAAGATTGCCCAGACCCTCAAGGCCGCCTGCGCCCAACGTCTGATCAAGATCCTCTGCCCCTACTGCAAGGAAGCGAAAGAAGGCATCAGCGAGAAGGACCGCCGCATCTTCTGTCTTGATGAAAGCTGGACCAACGTCCCGAACTTCGTAGCTGCTCAGGGCGGCTGCGCCGAGTGCCGTGGCACGGGCTACAGCGGCCGGACCGCCATTCTTGAGATCATTCCGATCTCTCCAAAGGTCTCCGACCAACTTTCCAAGGGCGAGATCTCACCTTACGAACTGGAAGTGAAAATCCAGGAAGAAGGCGTACTTCCCAATCTCCGCAAGAGCGGTCTCCGCCTCCTCAAGGAGGGCAAAACGGACCTCGCGGCCGTCTCCAAAGTAATCGACATGACCTATTCCGATGAGTAGCGCCGCCGCCACAGCCACACCTTCCGCCAAGCCTCAAACTCCCTCCTCTTCCAAGAAGAAGGGCGGGATGTCGAAGGAGATTTCCCTCGGCAAAAAGGCAGGACCGAAGCCCTTCACCAAAAAAGAGCTCGTCACCCTCTTCCGTGGTCTCAGCTCGATGCTGCGCGCCCAGATCAATACGGCCGACGCCCTCAAATACTTCGGCCAGGGCCTCCCAAACAAGGTCATGGCCGACGCCCTCATGCAAATCAGGGAGGACATCGCCTCCGGCATCAGCGTCCACGAGGCCTTTCGCCGAACCGGCCGCTTCAACGACATGATCATCGGTCTGATTCAGGCGGGTGCCGACGCGGGCAAGATGGACGAGGCCTTCAAGTCGCTGGCCGCGCGTTTCACCAGCGAACTCTACTTCACCAAAGCGGTCAAGAAGGCGACCATGATGCCTGCGGTCGTCATCACAGTGCTCAGCGGCGCTTTCGTTATCTCTCAAGTCAAGATCGTGCCGCAGGTGGAAGAAATGCTCAGTTCGGTGAACCAGAAACCCGACGGCCTCACCGCCATTTCCTTCGCCGTCGCCCACACCACTCAGGACATCTGGTGGATCGTGGTGCTTGCCGTCATTGGCGTGATCATCGCCATCTGGCGCTCGAACCAGGTACGCAACACCATCCTCGGCCTGGCGATGTCGAAGTGGCGCCTGCTCCGCCAACTGGTCATGAGCCTCCGGCAGATGACCTTCCTGGGCACCATCAAGCTGCTCCATGGCAATGGCATCAATCTCGCGAAATCGATCCGAGTCTCGGCAAACAGCGTCAAGGGCACTCCGTTCTACAAGGAGCTCCGCGACGCTGCCGACAAATACGAGAATTCCGGAGTGCCCCTGTCCACCGCTTTCGCAAAGTATACCTCGGTCGACACCCAGGTCGTCCACATGCTCTCCATCGGTGAGAAGTCCGCCTCGCTGGACAACCAACTCGATATGCTATCCCAGATGTATGAGGAAGACGCCGAGACACACATGGCGACCTTCACCGCCGTCGTGAATTTCATCGTCCTCATCATCGCCGTGATGCTGATCGCTGCGGTCTTCATCGGCACCTTCCTTCCAATCTTCCTGATGGGTCCGAAGATGATGCAGGGCGGCGTCGGTGGCTGAGCCAACAAACAATTCTGATCTCATGCAACTCACCCGTTTCGATCGCTGGCTTCGCGAGAAGTTCGTTCATGAGATTCATGTTTACTCACTGCGGCCACCCGAAGAGCTTCCCGGCGGCATCCGTGCCGAAGACCTACCCGAGGCACCGGGCCGGAAATACAAGCATCGCTACATCGCGCGGAGCTCGATAGCTGCGGATGCGCTCATCGCTCAGTTCAAGTCCCACAACCAGATGTTCACCACCCGCGTCGTAGATCGCACCGGCTGGCATGTCCATCTGTTGGCCCCAAAGGAAAAGTCGGTCACCTGGTGGCTCGCATGGGTTCTCGTCGCCGGCATCTTCCTTTTCATCGCCACCAACGCCATCCGGGCTCTCTGGTCGGATCCCGAATTCCAAAAGAACCTCCGCGAATCGATCGAAATACTTAAAGGATAAAGATATTTTAGATTTCCTTCTTTTCAACCCCTTCCAAGTTCCATAACTTCAAATCTTGTCAGTTCATGAGAAATCCTTGTTCCGCAAACCAGCCGCAGTCGCCTGTAGGGTTCACCCTGCTTGAAATGACAATCGTCATTATGGTTCTGTTGGCACTCGTCAGCATGGGGACCCTCGGAACTCGGGGCATCGAGAAGTGGCAAGCAGGCAAGGAAGCTTCCGAAACCCTGCGCAGCGTCTATATCGCCCAGCGGACCTATCTGGCGGACAACCCGACAGCTCCGCTGAGCTCCCTGACAGAAGCCAAGCTTCTGCCCTATATTCCAAACCGACGCGCCGACTTTCCAAAGATCAAGGGCCTCGATAAGGCCCTGAGGTCCATCAACGTCAATGTTTCTCCCCCCGTTGTGAAGGACTCATCCGGTACGACTTACGATCCGTCCGGTAGTCCGAATGATTCGCTATGGGACGTGGGAGAATGAGATTACTTGCGACAACCGCCCTCCTGACCGTCATCGGCACCCTTGTTGCCGGTGCGGAAGAATTTCGTCATATCGGCGATTTCATCATCAAGTCGCGCCTCAAGGTCACCGCCGGCCAGGTGCTCCCGGTTGCCATCAAGCCTCTTCGCCTCAGTGCCTACACGGATGGCATCAGCGTGCGGATCTCCACCAGCAGTGATTCGGAAAGTGCGAGCGACTACACGATCTATCGCTCCGATGGCATCGGACGTCAGAAATCCGCAGGTGGTGCGCTGGAGGTCGTTCCCGGTGTGCAAGCGACATCCGAGCAATCCGGCATCTTCCGCCAGCTTCGCCTGACGCAGGATAGTCTCACCATCACGACCTTTCCCGGCGTCTCCGATCAGATCGTGGTCACCCACGCCCAACTCGCGCCGCCGCCCAAGGCTGTATCCGTTCAATCCAAGCCAGAACCGACTGCCGATCGCTAGTATCATGCGCCCCTTACCCACCAGCCCAGCGTCCCAACCTGCTCCGCAAGCGGAGAAGCCGGTTCTGACCCGTCGCGCTCTCGAACTCGGTGCCACCAGCACCAATCAGCGACGCACCAGCTGCCCGACTCAGCGAGCCTATCCCTGGCTGCTCGGTGTGAGCACTCTCATGGCAGGTGCCTTTTGTTTCCTCTACATCAACAAGCCGGTCATCGTCACGGAATCATCGCAGCAACTATCACCTGCCCTCGCTGCCTCACCCATTGAGAGCTTGAAGCCTGCCGACAGCGATCTCACCTCACCGGATTCTGACCGCAAGTCGCCGCGAATTCGTGCCAGTGAGCCGCAAAACCTGCAAGGCAATGGCAGTGCTTTCGAAGAGACAAACCTCCGCATCCAGCACGTCCTTGGTGCACAAAGTACGGAGGGAGATGATCTGGGACGAGTCATCCTGGATGTGCCCGTTCTCTATCAGAGCGGTGCCGTTCGCTGGACTCAGGACGATGTGGCCAAAGCCCGTTCGCTTCTGACCCGCATTGGTTCCTACCAAGAGAAATCACGCTCCCTTCGCGAAGAAGCCGTGACGCTGATTTCCGAGTGGGACGAACTCGTCGTTTCCTCAATTCCCGAAAGCGCTCTGCGTGCCGACAGCCCGACACTTCCCGAGAACCAGGGGATCGGCGCTTCACGTGAAGCGACTCTCAACACCACCAACTCCATCGAGATCGAGACCCCATGAGAACACCTCTTGCCCTGCTCTCGTTCGCTTCACTGGCGATCGCTCAAGACATTGCCCCGAAAGACTCGGAGCGCGATCCCGTTCTTTCCGCCCTGCTCGAAGCGGAATCGGTCGCCAACACCGGCCCCTCCGTCACTGTGGACTTGGGCGTCATGGGAGATCAGGAGACCTCACCCATACTCGTCACCGGTAATCCTCCGGAAGACACCTTGCTTGATGATGCTCCGCCAGTGACTCAGGAAGAACCCAGCGGCGTGCGTGTGGAAGTCGAAGCAGGATCATCGAATGCCCAAGTCGATGCGTCCCGAATCAAACTTCTCGCCCCCTTCCCTGCCAAGCCACTCAGCACGCCACCTTCCGGCTGGAAGCTCGTCCATCCCGAAGACGTCCCACCATTTGCCAAGAAAGTGGAACTCGCCAGTGGCAGCACGGTCACTCTAACAATCCGCCCTCACCTGCTCGTGCCCGACGCCGACGGTGAAATGGTTTTCGGTCTCCGCGAACCGGGATTTGATCCAGAAGCTCACTACGTTCAGAAGGACACCATCGGAGCCGTCCTCGCCGATTCGATCATGAGTTTGGACGACAACTCCAGCCGACTCGATGAGGCCGCCAAGCGTCTCGATGAACTCCTCACCTCTCTCCCCGGACCTGAACCTGAAGATTCACCCACACCTCAGCCATGAAATCCGCACTCACCCTGCCAATTGTATCCGGGATCGCCCTCGCCATGATGGTGGGAGCTGCCGCCTCACATTACCACTCCGTTGACAAGATGGTCGCCTTTGCCGGCATGACCCGCGCCAACGGCATGCCATCCACCTCAACCGGTCCCGCACGAATCGCCAGCAACTCGCACGATGCCCGCTCGCTGGTTGACGAAATGAAACGGCAAAACGATTCCCTGCAGCAAACACTCGCCAGGAATGAAGCTGCTCTTTCAACCATGCCTCGGCAGGAGAGTATGCCGGCCATTTCCGGAAGTGAGGGCGACCTCAAGCGTCTGCTCGCCGAGTTGGTCACCCAGAACCGCTACCTGCGTGATCAGATCAGCGAAACCAACCGCGATTTGATGACCCTTCAATTTCAAGTCGACAGCCACTCGACCCAATTTCGTCCGTTGAACCTCGTCGAGGATACCAACGACGAGTTCGAGCAGGACTACATCGGGGTCCTGCCGCCCAGCGATCTTCCCTGAAGCGCCTGGAGCGCAAATCTGCCCCCATCCCTCACCGCCCGGCTTCCACAAGGAGCCGGGCGGTTCTATGTTGAAAGCGAGCGTGCCACAACCAAGCTCAAAGGTTCTTGTCCGTCACCGCGCCTTCGCTCGCACTGGTAACCAGCTTGGCATATTTCGCCAGGACTCCGCGGCGATAACGCGGCTCCGGTTGAGTCCAGTTGTCACGCCGTGCTTGCAGGGCATCATCGTCGAGGTTCACGGAAATCTGGTTGTTTACCGCATCAATGGTGATCTCATCGCCATCAACCAGCAACCCGATCGGCCCACCCTCGAAGGCTTCAGGCGTAATGTGGCCCACCACGAATCCGTGGCTTCCTCCGGAGAAGCGTCCGTCGGTAATCAAGGCCACCTTCTTGCCCAGACCACGCCCCATGATCGCGCTCGTCGGCCCAAGCATCTCACGCATTCCCGGGCCGCCCTTCGGCCCCTCGCGACGGATCACGATCACATCGCCATCCTGAATGCCGCCAGCGAGAATCGACTTCATCGCCTCATCTTCGGAGTCGAAAACCTTGGCCTTACCAATAAAGGCCTCGCCCTCCTTGCCGGTGATCTTTGCCACCGCACCTCCTGGCGCGAGGTTTCCATAAAGAATCCGCAGGTGGCTGTCTTTCTTGATCGGATTGTCGAGCGGCCGAATCACCTCCTGCCCCTCGGGATAGTAGAGCGGTGAGTTGGCGAGATTCTCCGCCATCGTCTTGCCGGTCACCGTCATGCAGTCACCGTGCAAAAGACCCGCCTCAAGCAGCATCCGCATCAGGGGCACCGTGCCACCAATTCTCACGAGCTCCGCCATTACAAAACGTCCACTCGGCTTCAGGTCCGCCAGCAAGGGCACGCGCTTGCCAATCTCGGTAAAGTCATCAATGGAGAGTTCCACTTCGGCAGCGTGAGCCATGCCGAGCAAGTGAAGGACCGCATTGGTCGATCCACCGAGCGCAATCACCACCGTGATCGCATTCTCAAAGGCCTCGCGGGTCATGATGTCTCTCGGCTTGATCCCCTTCTCGATCAGATTCAGCACCGCCGCGCCCGCATCAAAGCAGTCCTGCATCTTCTCATCGGAAACCGCTGCCTGCGCCGAGCTGTTAGGCAGGCTCATGCCCAGCGCCTCGATCGCCGAAGCCATCGTGTTTGCCGTGTACATCCCTCCGCACGAACCCTCACCGGGAATCGCACAGCTCTCCACCTTCTCCAGATCTTCATCAGAGTATTCCCCCGCCGCGTGTTTGCCGACGGCTTCGAAAATCGAAACGATGTCCAACTCCTCTTCCTTGCCCTTGATCGTCGCACATCCCGGCAGAATCGTGCCGCCGTAGGCAAACACGCTCGGCCGGTTCATCCGCGCCATCGCCATCACACAAGCCGGCATGTTCTTGTCGCAACCGCCGATCGCCACAAAGCCATCCATCCCCTCGCAGCCAACCACCGTCTCGATCGAATCGGCAATCACCTCGCGCGACACCAACGAGTATTTCATCCCCTCCGTGCCCATCGAGATCCCGTCGGAAATCGTGATCGTGTTGAAAATGACCGCCTTGCCACCTGCGGCATCCGCACCCTTGGCCGACTCCCTGGCCAAGCGATCGATGTGGATGTTGCACGGCGTCACCTGCGACCAGGTCGAGGCAATCCCGATCTGAGGCTTGGCGAAATCCTCCTTTTCGAACCCGACGGCATAAAGCATCCCGCGCGAAGGGGCGCGATCAGGACCATCCAGCATTGGCGATGAAAACGGGCGACGTTCGTCTGACATGGCCGGAATGTGTTTTTCCGGATCGCCAAGGTCAAGACAGCTTCGAGAAAGTGACTTGGCGGGCTTTTCCCACCCTTTGCTGCCAATTTTCAGACCCTGCGCCAGAAAGCCTTTGCACTCCTCTGAAACTACGTCATAGAAAACACGTCAATTTTTTCACCCTAAATAGAGCCCGTCCCACAATCGGATGATTTGAGCACAAGGATCTACGGGTCTTCCTGAATCTGGTGGATGAGCTTCGAAATGAGGGCGGATCACATCTTTCTTGAGCGATTTTCTCGGTCTGGGATG
>NZ_JBATWY010000147.1:0-1767 GCF_049672945.1 Haloferula sp.
ACTCTCCGTCGAGGAGGGGAAAACCTACGCGGTGGGAACGATGCTGGGTCTGCTCGACGTCGAGGCGGATGAGGTGGCAAAGACCGGGGTGGAAAGCCTCGAAGCAGCCGCGGATAAACGGGTTTCCAACGCCGCCGAAGAGGAAGAAAAGAACCTGCACTTCGCCGTCGACGATGAAAGCTACGAAGAGCGTCAACCGGTGGTTGAGCCGTCCGTAAAGGGCTTGCCCGTGCCCGCCGGGATCATGGGCGCTCACTACATCTCTCCACGGATGCGTGCTCGGATGGCCGAGTTGGGCTTGAGAGAGGCAGACATCTCTGCAGTGGTGGGAACCGGTGCAGGTGGCCGTGTCACAGTTCAGGATCTCGAGGCATTTCTAGACTATATCGAGGAATGGCCAAGCAGCCAGGCCTCGCCGATGCGACTCGCGGTGGCGGATGCCATGCGTCGAAGTTGGAGTCGTCCGCTCGCCACCGTCAGTCGTCCGATTCGCCTTGATCGAGTACTCGATCACCGGGGCGCTCAAGACCCGAAGCCCGGACTGACACTCTACCTGCTGCGCGCATTCGCGCTCGCTCTTGCGGAGGATCCAGCCAGCGCTGGGTTCCTGATTGGTGAACGTATCGTGCATCCCCGGGCCTTCGACATAGGTGTGGCGGTGCAGGTTGAAGATGGCGTGGTGGTGCCGGTCCTTCGGAACGTGGATTCCATGAGTCTTTCTCAACTTACCGGAGCGTATGCGGAGATGGTCGAGCGCGCGCGACGTCGCCGCCTCACCGAGGACGACACTCGTGGTGGTATCGCCACCGTGACGAACTTCGGTACTTTTGGTCTGACCAATGGAACTCCGATTCCGCTTCCGAATGAAACCCTCATTCTCGGTCTTGCAGCCGGTGAGAAGAAGCCGATATGGAGCAAGGAGGTGGAAGCCTTCATTCCTGCGACCGAGGCTGAACTGATCGTGACATTCGATCACCGGGTGGTGGATGGCGGTGGTGCAGGGCTTTTGCTGGCTCGCATTGCCGAACTACTCCAATCTCCGGAGAAACTTTGAGTAAGCTGGGATCTGATGGCGGCTCATAGCGATACTTTCTCAATCCGAACAAGAGGCAAGGGAACCTACGAGATCACCAGTGAGGTGGCATCGATGGTCGCCGGTTCGGGTATTCGGGATGGCACAGTGACGGTGTTCGTTCGTCACACCTCAGCGAGCCTCGTGATTATGGAGAATGCCGACCCAAGCGCCCGGCAGGACCTGGAGGCTTTCTTCGATCACTTGGTTCCGGAAGACACGCCGTATTTCGTGCACATCTACGAGGGGCCGGATGACATGCCCAGCCATATCCGCATGGCGCTTACTCGGAGCAGCGAGGTTGTTCCGGTGATCAACGGGCGGATGGCTCTAGGCACTTGGCAAGGCATCTTCCTCTTCGAGCATCGCCGGGCCGCGCATGAGCGACAAATTGCTATCGCCGTAGTTGGGGAGTAAGAATTCCTTTACCAACTCCAATGACTTTGGTTCATTCCGCTCCACCGCACTGTGAGACGCCGCTGTAGCTCAGGGGTAGAGCAATTCACTCGTAATGAATAGGTCGTCGGTTCAATTCCGACCAGCGGCTCCAGCCTAAAATAGGGTAAAAAACTGAGTTTTAATGGGTTCTGTAGCCTTATTGCCGGTGGTGTCAAATCCGGCGGCATCCGCTGAAATCCGCGAGAGTCCGGAGAAACAGTGCATTTTTGGCAACCGTTTTGGCAACCGTTTTGGGT
>NZ_JBATWY010000148.1:0-2623 GCF_049672945.1 Haloferula sp.
AAGCCGACGTGATGGCCGAAATTTCATCCGGCAAGCTCGCCGCCAAGCAGATCGGCTCAGCCCATCGGATCACCCGCGCCGCCCTGGACGCCTTCCTCGCGGAGTAAGTCACCCCTTAGAGTGATGCGCCCGTGGCATGACCGTCCCCGGTCATGATTCTTCACGCTCCTGATGCCTCCAGAGCCACCAGTTCTCCCGGAAGAGGATGGCGACACCTCGCCAATCTCGCTCCCGCGAAAGAAGATCCCACCCCCGCTCCCCGACCTCCGTGGCGCGGCCGCAGAGGTCCGCTCCCTCGATCGCCACGTCTGCCCCGAATGCGGTGGCAAAGGCGAATGGGACCCCGGCAAACGCAAGCTCATCTGCCCCTACTGCGGCACCGAGTTCGAACGCGTCGCACCCCCACCGCCACCCAGCTCCATCAAGGAACATGAGCTCGACCAGATGCTCGCCGAGCTCGGCGAAAGGTCATCCACCGTCGATACCGCCAAGCGCAAGGTCCAGTGTACCCACTGCCACGCCGTGCTCGTTCGTGAAGCCAAAAACGTCGGTCAATCCTGCGACTTCTGCGGCTCCCCGGAGATGCTCGACTACTCGGATATCGAGAGCCCGTTGAGCCCCGAGTCACTGCTCCCCGCCTCCATTTCCAAGGAAAAGGCCTACCATTCCCTAAAGGCCTTCCTCGCCTCGAAGTGGTTTGCCCCAAATGACTTGAAGCGCCGAAACCTTGTCGACCGCATCCACGGCGTTTACCTCCCCTACTGGACCTTTGACTCCGCCGCCGAGTGCCCCTGGACCGCCGACAGCGGCACCTATTACTACGTGACTCGTACCGTCCGCGGTGCCGACGGCAAGACCCGCACCGTGCGAGAGAGGAAGACCCGCTGGCGACCGGCAAGCGGCCATGTCTCCACCTGGTTCGACGACATCCTGATCACCGGCTCCCAAGGCATCGAACCGAAGATCCTCACCAAGCTCGAACCCTTTCCTACCAAAGACCTAGTACCTTACGAGACACGCTACGTCTCCGGCTGGGAAGTCGAGCAGTACCAGATTCCACTTCTCCAGGCCGCCCGCTCCGGCTTTGGTGTGATGGAAAGCACGCTCCGGAACATGTGTGCCAGCGAAGTCCCCGGCGACACCTACCGCAACCTGCGGATCCATCCGACCTACAGTCGCAAAACCTTCAAGCACATCCTCTGCCCCGTCTGGCTGCTCGCCTATCAATTCCGCGGCAAGACCTACCAGGGTGCCATGAACGCCATCACCGGCACCACCTACGCCAACTGCCCTATCTCCCCTTGGAAAGTCGCCTTCGTCGTCCTCATGGTTCTCCTCGTCATCGGCATCATCTTCCTCGCCGCCCAGCGCTAGCCGTGGCGGTGGAATCTATCCGCCGCGCCGAAGCTTCTGGGCTGGTCTGACCCAGAACCGTTCGCTTAGTTTGAAACCACCAAATGGCACTACACCCCTCATTTACCTCCTCCCCTTTTGAGGAACTTCACCCCGACCATCGCTGGTTCCCCGCCGACGAGACCCTTCGCGACTCCGCCTACGAAAAACTCCTTCCCCCCCCTCGTCGCCAAAGTCCGCACCGAGGTCCACGCCTGGCGTGCCGGCCACTACGCCGGAGCCTCACCCACCACCAGGGCTCTTCTCAATCACTGGTTCGATACCGAGCACCTCCTTGAAAACGCCGACGGCACCCTCTCTCCCTTCTCCTACTACTTCGCCCAGCGCGAAGCCGTCCACCAGAACGTCGTCAAGCACCCCATCCTCCCCGACGCCGCCAGCCGCTCAAAGCTCCGCGAACACAAGTCATCCCTCTTCCACGAGAAATACGACGACTACCTGAAACTCGGCGTCGTAGAGTGGCGCAAGAGCTACACCGAACACGAAAAGCTCGGCAAAAAAGCCGTCCTCTTCGTCATGGTCGACGATACCAAGAACTGCGACGACGTCGGTGCCCACCTCGAAAAAATCTGCCCCGAACTCGAAGGCAAGGTCCTCGTCATCCACACCAAAAGCAACGGCGACATCTCCGAAGCCGCCAGCGGCAAAAAGAAGGAAGAGCTCGAACTACTACGAAAGCAGTCGAACGAGATCGATCCAGATGACATCGGGGAGTATGTTTCCGCTTTGGCGAACATGGCAGCTCTCGCGGGGAAAGCGAACGGCTATGCAGTATGGGGTATTGAAGATGGCTCCCATCAAGTCGTTGGAACGAGTTTTCGACCGTCGACCGCCAAAAGGGGCAACGAGGATCTCGTCAACTGGTTGATAAGGCTTCTCACGCCCCGTATTCATTTCCAGTTCCATGAACTGGAGTACGAAGGCCATCCCGTTGTCTTACTCGAAGTCCCACGTGCCCCCGGAAGACCAGTGCAACTCCAAGGGATCGAATTTACGGGTTGGCTCCTACCGTAAGAAGCTTGAGGACAATCCCCAGCTGGAAAAGGATCTTTGGCAACTCTTTGACACCACTCCTTTCGAAGAAGCTCCCGCGATCGAGCACGTCGATTCATCTACAGTGCTCTCGCTTCTGGACTATCCGGCCCATTTCGATCTTCTTTCCCATCCTCTTCCCGACAACCGAGATGGCATCCTATCCCGCTTGGAAGCG
>NZ_JBATWY010000149.1:0-7307 GCF_049672945.1 Haloferula sp.
TCTCTGGCGTTCTTGAGCGCTACCGAGGACAATACATCGAAATCGAAGATTTGCCAATTTACTTGGCCCCTGCGGCTCATGCAGTTAACCGAAAGTCTCATGAGAATATTCCGTTTCTTTAAACTAATCTTTCTTTTGCTTATATTTTCAAGCCAGAGTCGAGGTGATGATGAGGTGCTTGAACTTTGGTATGATAAGCCAGCAGAGGACTGGATCGAGGCTCTTCCCATTGGAAATGGGAAGATGGGAGCCATGGTTTTTGGAGGGATCGAAGAGGAGCGAATTCAGTTCAACGAGGCGACGCTCTATGTCGGGCAACCTCATGACTACTCTCGCCCCGGGGCCTACAAACACCTAAAAAGAATCCGTCAGCTTCTCTTCGATGGAAAGCAGAAGGAGGCCGAGTCGCTGGCCAGAAAGCACTTGATGAGCGATCCGATCACCCAGGTTCCCTATCAGCCGTTTGGTGATTTAAAGATCAGATTTTCCCATGGGGCGGGTGGGGTCGAGGACTACCGTAGAAGCCTAGATCTGGAGTATGCCGTTGCTCATACCAGCTACCGCATGGGTGAAGTCATTTACCGGCGTGAAGTAATTGCTAGTCATCCGGATCGTATGATCGCAGTCAGACTCTCTGCTAATGTAGGCGGGCAGGTCTCCTTTTCTCTTGGGGCGGAATCTCCTCATAAGGGCACGACGGTCCGCCGATATGGCAGGGCAGGCTTGGAATTGTCGGGGTCACTTCCCAGCGAGCTGATTGACAAAAGGTACAAGATCAGACGTCAATTCGACAGCCCGCTCAATTTCCAGGCCAAGGTGGAAGTCGAAGTGCAAGGTGGTCGTGTGCGATATGTGGACGATCACGTCGTCGTGGAAGGTGCGGATTCAGCGACCATCGTGTTGGCGGCGGGTACAAGCTACCGGAACTTTCGCGATGTCAGTGGTGACCCTGCGAAAGTCTGTAGCGGAATTCTAGAACCATTGAAGGACAAGTCGTGGAAGCGACTCAAGGAAGTCCACGTGGAAGATCACAAAAACCTGTTCAATCGTGTCTCCTTCCATCTTGGCGCTTCATCCTCCAAACAGCAGTCCTTGCCGACTGACCAGCGGCTGATCGCGAGTCAAAAGCAGGACGATCCTGGTCTTGTCCGCCTACTCTTTCACTACGGTCGATACCTCTTGATCGCATGCAGTCGATCCGGCGGGCAGCCAGCGAACCTTCAGGGGATCTGGAACCAGGACGTGGAGCCAGCATGGGGCAGTCGCTATACGGTCAACATCAACACGCAGATGAACTACTGGCCGGCGGAGATTGCGAACCTCGCTGAATGTCATGAGCCTTTGTTTGCAGCAATGGAGGAGTTGGTGGTTTCGGGTGGTGACGTTGCACGTAATCACTACAATGCTCGCGGCTGGGTGCTTCACCACAACTTCGACTTGTGGCGAGGGGCTGCGCCAATCAACGGTTCGAATCACGGTATTTGGGTCACTGGTGGTGCCTGGCTCTGCCAACACCTCTGGTGGCACTATGAATTCGGCGGAGATAGAAAGTTTCTCGAACGGGCTTACCCAATCATGAGAGACTCAGCGCGATTCTTTGTGGATTTTCTCGTCGAAGACCCACGTAGCGGCAAAGGATGGCTGATCAGCACGCCGAGCCACTCGCCTGAGAACGGCGGTCTCGTGGCCGGGCCAACCATGGATCACCAGATCATTCGCGAGCTCTTTCGAAACGTGATCGAAGCTTCCGAATTGCTCGGGAAGGATCCCGAATTGAGGGCTCAACTCACGACGATGATCCCAAAGATTGCTCCCAATCAGATTGGCAAACATGGACAGCTTCAGGAGTGGCTTGAAGACAAGGACAGTATGGACAACAAGCACCGTCACGTTTCCCATCTTTGGGCGGTCCACCCGGGCAGCGAAATCAATTGGCGTGACAATCCCGAGATGTTCGCTGCCGCGCGTCAGTCGCTGATTTATCGGGGTGATGAAGCCACTGGCTGGAGCATGGGCTGGAAGATTAATTTCTGGGCGCGCTTTCTCGAAGGGGAGAGAGCACACGCACTTCTCAAGAAACTAATGCATCTCACTCGCGTCAATGAACCCAGTATGGATCCAAATGAGAGTGGTCTCTATCCCAACCTGCTCGATGCCCATCCACCTTTCCAGATCGATGGGAATTTTGGAGCCACCGCCGGGATTACCGAAATGCTTGTGCAGAGCCATTTGGACTCTAAGAATGGCGGTCCACTCCTTCACTTGCTGCCGGCTCTGCCTCCGGAGTGGAGCCATGGGGCTATCTCGGGCTTGCGTGCCAGAGGAGGCTTCGAACTTGATCTCACGTGGGACTCCGGCGTCATTCAGACTTACCGTATTCGCAGTCACTTCGGGAGCTCCTGTAAGGTTCTTGTCGGCGGTGAGGAGAAACTCTTGGAGCTCACTCCAAACGAAGTGATCGAATGGAACCGGCCGGTTGATTGATGCAAGAATCGTATGCTCTTTTCGTTCGGGGGAAACAATCGATAATATATACCGAATACCTTTTGATCTCTCATAAGATCCGTGTTTAGGCGTACATGATTGGAAAAATTCACAACCAAATACGAGCGGTTGCGTGCTAAGGCTCCGTCCAATTGTTTGGTGTTTTTCGGGAAAATACCACCAGAACTCACAAATATGATGAAAGTTCCCTTTTTACTTCTACTGCTGACCTATTGCTTTCCCGCCGAATCTGCGGGTCAAACACCCAAGTTCGATGTGGACTACAAGGAGTTTCTCGGGCAGCACGATATGATCTGGGACAGAGTGCCTCATCGCTGGGAGGTCTCTCCCTATTCAGGAAACGGCAATATTGGATTCCTGTTCTATCAGGGTTCTCGCGACCGGAAAAACCAGATTTCAATCCATGTCGGACGCCACGACTACTATGACCACCGGTTGCCGGAGGAGGGGAAAGAGCACTTGTGGATCTATCGAAGTCGGCTGCCGCTCGGGCGTTTCATCTTGGAATCGGAAGGGGAGATAACCGGGGCCAATATGAGGCTGGATCTTTGGAACGCTGAACTCACTGGGAGAATCCAGACCACCGAAGGAAGCTTCGCGATTCATGCTTTCAGCCATAGTCTGCTCGATGTGATCTGGTTTGAAACTCAAGCCAGTGGTGAGGCGGTCAAAATCAGTTGGCATCCGGAAGAACCGGCCCCGCCGGTTCGGGTGACCTTGGATCATGGCGGAGGTCCAAAGGGTGGGATATGGGATGCGATGCGTAAGGCTCCACTACCGATGCCACCGCCGCCGCTTCACCGTAGTGAGGGGAATATGAACTTCTGCCTACAAGAGCTATATCAGCATCGCGGTGAAACGACGACGGGTTGGGAGATTCTTGGAGATAGCTCGGGAAAACAGACTCTTCTCGCGAGTGTCCACCACAGCTTTCCTGAGAAAAACAGCTTGGCCACCGTGAAGCAGAACTTGCAGCGAGCAGAGAAGCTGCAGAAGGAAGGTAACCTAATTTCCACTCACCGCGCGTGGTGGCACGACTATTATCCACAGAGTTTTCTCACCATCAATGATCCTGAGAAGGAAGCCTTCTATTGGATTCAGATGTACAAGCTCGCTTCTGCGGTGCGCGGGAAGGGGCCGATTCTGGATCTGATGGGGCCTTGGTATTACAATACCTTCTGGCCGATGGTCTGGGGTGACCTGAATGTCCAGCTCATCTACTGGACCCACCTTACGGCCAATCGCATGGAGATCGGTGAATCTTTGATCAATAACATCGACAAGTATGCCGAAAACCTGACGCAGAACGTCCCGAAGCACTGGAAGGATAGCGCTTCGATGGCGACACTGATTCCGCAGGATCTCAAGGGGAGTGCAGCAGGAAAGGTCCCCGACATGCTCGCATGGTTGCTGCACAACTACTGGCTCCACTGCGAATACGGTGGCGACCGCCAGCGGATGCGGGACGGACTTTTCCCAATTCTCAGAAGAACCGGAAACGCCTACCTAAACTACCTCAAGGACAACCCGGTGACGTCAGGGGATGGAACGATTCATATCCGGAACAGCTGGTCGCCCGAGTATCCGGGCGGCAATGGTCAGGATATTAATTTTACCATCGGTCTGATGGACTGGGTTTTTCAAACCCTGCTAGAAATCAATGAGGAGCACGGACTAAAAGATCCGCTGGCGGCGGAGTGGCGTCGAGTTAGTGATCATCTGGTTGACTATCAGGTGGATAAGAACGGTTTGCGCATCGGCAGGAACATCCCGTTTGACAAGCCTCACCGCCACTATTCGCACCTTCTGCCCTTCTATCCCTTGCATGTCATCAATCTTGAGGAGCCGGATAATCAAAAATTGTTACGGACCAGTCTGGATCACTGGCTCTACGTCTCGATGAATCTTGATAAAAAAGATCACGCCATGCCGGTGACTGGTTACACCGCAACAGGTGCGGCTTCGATATATGCCACTTTGGGTGACTCAAAAATGGCGTATCACTATCTAGACTTCCTGATCAAACATCGCAACGTCTCGACGACTACCATGTATGCCGAGGGGAATCCGGTGATCGAAAGCCCCCTGTCGTTTTCGACCAGTATCCATGACATGCTGTTGCAAAGCTGGAGTGGGGTAATTCGCGTATTTCCTGCCGCACCTGATCGATGGCAGGATGTCGCTTTCCACCGCTTCAGGACTGAAGGCGCGTTCCTTGTGAGTGCCCGGAAGGAGGCAGGGGAAACTCAGTTCGTGTCTGTTGAGAGTGAGAAGGGTGGTCCCTGTATTGTGAAAATCGACATTGCGAATCCGGTGATTCTGGTCAATGGCGAAGCCAGTAAGGTTTCCACGCGTGTGAAGAAAGAAGCGAAGGATCGCTACAGGGTTCAACTGGCAGCAGGTGAGTCCGTACTATTTTTTCAGCAAGGAGTTGATCCGCGTTCCCTCACGATCAACCAAGTTCCGGTGAAAGAAAGTGATCAAAACTTGTTTGGTTACAGCAAAAAGACCGAACGGCTGCCGGGTCACAACTTCTACAAGGGCCGTGAGGAGTGGGATTACTCGAAGAAACTCAAACGTGGGAAATAGCCTCCTGTGAGTTTTGCTTGGCAGCTGAATCCGTCTTTCCAATGGGAACCTGTCAGCTAGGAGGAGTTTGCCGGGTGCTGTTGTCATCTTTCAGAAATAAATTGATATGAAAGTCTTGCTGTATGCCCCTTCCCGTCTTCGACGCTGTGTCCGCTTCACCGGCCTCTTATGCTTGGCTTTCTTGGGAGGCATCCTTCCGGTCGCTGCCGGGAGTGAGGAGCTCCCTCGCCGGCCGAACATTATCCTGATTGTCGGTGATGATGTTGGTTATTCTGACATTGGCTGCTTCGGTTCTGAGATTCAAACTCCCCATCTGGACAGTCTGGGAATGCAAGGCATGCGTTTCACTCAGTTTACCAATATGTCGAAGTGCGATCCTACACGATCCGCCCTGTTGACAGGCTTGATGACACCTACCCCGATGGGTCAGAACAAATTGCCCCGCTCACATCCTCGTGCTGGCAATTCTATTCACTTTGCCAGACTGCTCAAAGAGGCGGGCTACTATACCGCCATGGCAGGCAAGGAACATTACAGCACCTGGGTTCCCAAACAAATGTATGCCTCCAACGACATCTTTGATGATTACTTCATCTACTGGGCCATCAATCCGTTTTTCGAGCGAGGTGACGGCAAAGATTTCGAAAACCCCTTCATGTTTAACGGAAAACCCATTTCGGTTGATGAAATGATTCCGCACCGCAAACCATTCTTTAAAACCGATGTTGTGACGGACTATGCACTCAGTTTTCTGGAGCGAGCCCATCAACAGGATAAACCCTTTTTCCTCTACCTTCCTTACCATGCAGCTCACTATCCGATTCAAGCGCGGCCTGAGGATATTGCCAGATATCGCGGTCATTACCAGAAGCTCGGCTGGAATAGAATCCGGCAGGCACGCTTTGAAAAGCAACAGGGACTCGGGATCCTCCCACCAAACGCCGCCCTTCCGCCAACACCGTTGAACTGGGAGAAACTCTCCGAGCGAGAGCAGCATCATGAAGATGAAATGATGGCAATTTTCAGTGGACTAATCACACGCATGGATGAAAACATCGGTCGCATCATCGAGAAAACCATAGCGCTGGAGTGCGCGGATAATACCCTGATTATCTTCATTTCGGATAATGGCTCAACCGAGGTGACTAGTTCCATGAAATTGCAAGCCCGAACCCCTAAGCCGCGCGGTGACGCCGGTGGTCCGAGCTCCTACGACTTTCTAGGTCGGGGCTGGGCAACGGTTGGAAACACCCCTTACCGCCAATTTAAGAGATCTTCTTTTGCCGGAGGCCAGCGGACACATGGAATTTTCTACTGGCCTGGCACCATCCAACCAAAGATCTGTCATGCGCCAACTCACCTGACCGACCTTTACCCGACCTTTCTGGAACTCGCCGGAATTACCTACCCACAAACATTTCATGATATACGGACACCGACTCTCGACGGCCTGTCACTTGCACCGCTTATTCAGGGTAAGGCACTTCCAGCAGCGGAGCAAAGACTCATCGTATCCGGAACGTATGAAACCACTCAGTCACTGCGAATGGGTAACTGGAAATGGATCACAGGTGATAAGGTGCGCGGAAAAAACCAAAACCAATACCTGTTTGATCTGGCCAAGGACCCCTGTGAAAGCGAGAACCTTTACAAAGCCATGCCAGAGAAAGTGCAACACCTCGAGCAAGCCTATGAAAAGTGGCTTAGCGAGAGAGAATAGACTATGGGTAGGCAAACGGACGGAGTTAGACCCGAATGGCACTGTTTTAAGCCGGATCTCGGGATAAAAGAGTGGCCGAAAGCCCGCCGGAACTGTTAGATAATGTCTGACCAATAACGAACCGTTCCTGAGCGGATTTCCGACACAGATTTGTGGCAGCATCCGTCGTCGCTTGCAAGATGTTCTCTCGGCCAGACGACGTGATCTCGCGGCTTCCTCCATCGCCACTTACGCGCTGCAATTCTCCCACATCCTGCCCGCTGAATTCCTCCACGGACTCTCCGTCTCCAAGCGATTTTGTCAGTGCTGCAACGTCGTCGTCTTCTGGGCGTGGATTGCTCAGATCTTCGAAACCAACGCCTCACTCTCCAAGGCCGTGAGTTTCGGCCAAGCGTGGTGTGACGACGCAGGCCTGCCTGTGCCCAACAAGGACACAGGCTCCTTCAGCAGGGGGCGAGGTCGACTCCCTCTTAAGTTTCTCACAGCCGTAAAC
>NZ_JBATWY010000150.1:0-60440 GCF_049672945.1 Haloferula sp.
GGTGAGCATGGTGCCACCGCCCGCGACGGAATTCATCACCGCGGCGAAGAAGCCGGCGAGGAGGACGAGCCAATCAGCGGTCGTGGGCACACGGGCAGTACGCAGGCTCAGACCGGATGTGCCAAGATAATTGAAAGGGGAGATGCCTCCGATGGCTGTTCGAGAATCCCAATGGCCTGGCGGTCGCTAATGAGGCATCGGAGTCCGGATTAAAATTCAGTTTTTCCCGAGATCTGCGTCCATCCACGTTCATCTGCGGTTGAAAATGGAAGTCCTAAGCGCTAGCAATTCCCCAGCCTGATCGCCCTGATAAAAACTACTGGGTCGTGATCAAACTAAGGGCGAGTCAGAGCAGAATGGACTGGATCGGTCGGATGATGGCCATGAAATTCGGCAATCATCAGGTCAATCATCGTGATTGGCCCTCGGAGCGAGCCGACAAAAAACCTAATAGCGGCGAACTACACGTCTGGTGGTGCGGCGTGCGACGCCGGCGTAAGAGATGGGAGTCAAGGGGCGGCCGATGACGTCGATGAAGAGCGAGCATTCGGCACCGCTGGTTGGGATGGTTCCCTCGAGGACCTTGATGTCATAGCTGAGATTGCCGTTTTCAAGGACGGGATTACGTAGTTCGACAACGACATCGTTGGGTTCCTTTTCGCCAAAGATGGCGAGTGAGGCGTTGGGGTTATCGATCCGGAAACTATCCTCGCCCATGTTCCAGTTTTTGGTGAAATCGGCGGTGGTCATGTGACCGGCAATGCGGTCAGGGCGGTCGGAGAACAGGATGGTGACGTCGCTGATTCCCGTGAGTGTCATCTTACCCTCCGAGAATGAAACGCCTTTGGCATTCTGAACGAAGAGATACTGGACTTTGGTGTCGTCCGGCATGGTGTCTTCGGCTGATGCGGTTTGCCGGGCAAGAAGCACAGCGGGAAGTGTGGCTGCGAGAGCGAGTTTGGCGGATTGACGGCGGGTGATATTGTTCTGCGCGTTCATGTTACTGTTTATCTTTGATTCCTTTCGTCTCGTCCGTGAATAGGCGGGCCGCTTGTGATCAAGCAGCCCGCGGGGTTCACGGGCGAAACGTGATTACTTGGCGTCGTCGGCGCCCTTCATGGCGTCTTCGAGCTTCTTGATGTCCGCTTCAGAAAGCTCCGGGCGGTCGACCTTGATCGTCAGCTTGTTGAGTTTGGCGGTGAGGGTGAAGGGTGGCTTGTAGTCGGCGTCGTTCACGCCGGTGAGCGTGTCGGAGCCGATGTCAAAGCTTTCGTCCCACTGCAGGATCATCGGCAGGGTCTTCTTCATCTCGATGGTCTGCACTTCCTTGCCGTTCACCTTGAGCACGCCGGTGCCAGGGCGGCCGAGGCCGCTCATGTTGTTGAAGGCCAGCGTGCCGGCACCGAGACCGTCGTATTTGAAGTCGAACTCGATGGTGTGTTGGCCGGGTGCGAGTGCATCGGGGCTTTGCCACTTGATGCGTTCGAGGTCGACCAGGTTCCAGAGGAAGGTGGGCTTGCCATCCTGCAGATAGAAACCATAGCCGGCGAAACGGCCGCCTGAGGTCAGGATCATGCCTTCCGCGCCGCCTTCGGGCACCGTGATGTCGGCAGTGATCGTGTAGGATGCATTCAGCAGGCCGGGCGAGTCGCCCTGCGGCAGGCCGACCATCGGGGTGGTATAAACGAACTCGGTGCGTCCGGCGGTGATGTTCGGGCGGGGTGCGACGATGCGGCCGGCCACCGAGGCGTCCAATGGGAAGACCTGGTATTTCTTCGCCTCCTCAATGAAGACTTCCTTGAGCCATTTCACGTGGTTGGGGTTTTCCGCGGCGATGTCTTCGGCCTGATTCCAGCTTTTCGACAAGTCGTAGAGTTGGAATTCCTGATTGTTGAGCGGGTCCGGATTGGCCGCGCCGAAGGCTTCCCACGGCGCGCGGTTGACCTTGGTGCTGAGCAGCCATGGATCCTTGTAGAGCGCCCACTGGCCCATCATTTCGAAATACTGGGTGGTGTGGCGGGTGGGGGCCTTGGCGTTTTCCTTGTCGAAGGTGTAGAGGAAGCTGGTGCCTTCGATCGGTGACTGTTTGATGCCGTCGACCATGTCGGGCTCCTGAATGCCGGCGGCTTCGAGGATGGTGGGGACGACGTCGATGACGTGCATGAATTGCTCGCGCAGGCCGCCCTTGTCCTTGATGCGGTCGGGCCACATCACGACCATGTTCTGGTTGATGCCGCCGAGGCGGGAGGCGTTCTGTTTGAACCAGTCGAAGGGTGTGTCAAAGGCCCATGACCAGCCGGCGGACATGTGGTTGTAGGTTTCCTCGGTGCCCCAGACGTCATACCATTTCATCTGCACTTCCACCGGCAGTTTGTTGAGGCCGTTGAAGAAGGCGACTTCGTTGGGCGTGCCCATCGGGCCGCCTTCGGCGCTGGTGCCGTTATCACCGTTGATATAAATGACGAGGGTGTTGTCGAGCTTGCCGAGGTCTTCGAAGGCCTGGATCACGCGGCCGATCTCGTAGTCACTGTAGGCGGCATAGGCGGCGAAGATTTCAACTTGTTTGATGAAGAGCTTCTTCGTTTCCGCGTCGAGTTTGTCCCAAGGTGTGAGTAGCTCGTCTGGCCATGGGGTGAGGACCGTGTCGGCAGGGATCACGCCGAGCTTCTTCTGGTTTTCGAAGATGGTTTCGCGCAGCTTGTTGTAGCCGCCATCGAACAACTTCATGGCGCTGATTTTATCCACCCACTCCTTGGTCGGGTGGTGCGGGGCGTGGGTGGCGCCGGGCGCGTATTTGATGAAGATCGGCTTATCGGGCTGGATCTGGTGGATCCGGTTCATGTAGGCGATGGCGTCGTCCGCCATGCCGGTAATGAGGTTCCAGCCGGGCTTGCCGTCGAAGGGATAGATCTGGGTGGTGTTGCGGAAGAGGTTGGGCTGCCACTGGTTCGCGTCGCCGCCGATGAAGCCGTAGAAGTATTCAAAGCCCAAGCCGGTGGGCCATTGATCGAAGGGACCAGCCTGGCTGGCGGCGAAAGCGGGGACGTTGTGGTCCTTGCCGAACCATGAGGTGGCGTAGCCGTTGTCGAGGAGGATGCGGCCGATGGTGGCCTTGTCCTCGGCGATGATGCTGTTGTAGCCGGGGAAACCGGTGGACTGCTCGGAAATCACGCCGAAGCCAGCCGAGTGGTGGTTTCGCCCGGTGATGAGGGCGGCGCGGGTGGGCGAGCAGAGCGCGGTGGAGAACATGCGGTTGTAGCGCAGGCCGTTCTCGGCGACTCGGTCCATGGTCGGAGTCGGAATGACGCCGCCGAAGGTGCTGGGCATGCCGAATCCGGAGTCATCGGTGATGATGAGGAGGACGTTCGGGGCTTTCGCTGGTGGCACGATGCGCGGTGCCCACCAAGGCTTGGAGCTGAGGGCGTCGTCGGTGATTTTCCCGCCGAAGGGTGGCTGGGGCGCCGGAAGCTGGTTTCCCGGGATGGTGGTGGTGGCGCTCGGCGAGCCAGGCGTGCCGGTGGTTTCTTGGGCCGAGACCACTGAGATGGGCGCAAGCAGGGTGGTGAATAGAACGATTGTTGGTATATTCATGGTCGCAGAAGCGTGGATTAAGAGGGCAAGCTGCCTAGTTGTGGTATTTCCGGCAATACAATTCCCTATCCTAAATCCGTAGCGAATCGACTTGAAGCAGGACTTTGGGTCAGTCTTTAGTGTCAGCGCGATGGCAGAGGGAAAGGCAGCCGTATTGACCGTTGTGCTGAACCCCGAGCAGTTGGAGGAGGCCATTCGGAGTGCGGCCCTTCAGCCGCTCCAATTGAGTTCGGCTCCCCTTATGAGCCGACTTGTTCGGGTGATGTGCCCGGAGCTCTGCCTGGATCTCGTGGAGCTCGGTCCTGCGATGTTGTTCTCTGGCTCGATGGCGAGGGATTGCTATACGATGATTCTGGTTACGAAGTGTCCGACGGTTGGGCGATCGTTCAACTTCGAGGTCGAGCACGTGGAGGGCTACATGGGCCTGTTTCCTCCTGGTGGACGAATTGATGCTTACACCCCGGAAGGGTATGCCAACGCGACTTTGACGATTCCTGAAGCATCCTTCCATCTGGCACTGGAACGGCACTTTCCCGACATGCCGGATGAACTCCTGTGCCACGGTGCGGGTATGAAAGTCAGTCCCGAGGCGATGTCGGTAATGACCAGCATTCTGGGATCCGTCGAGCAAGCATTGAACGGGCAGGAATGTCCGCTAGAGAGCCTGGAGACCCGCCGGAAATTACAAGATCAGTTACTCGGGGCATTTCTCGACGGGCTGAAAAGCGGGCTGGTGATGGATGGCGTGAAATACGGATCAAGGACGGGTGGCCGAGTGGAGCGCCTGCGCTTGGCGCGGGAGTTTGTGAGCGTGAATGCCCACCGGCCTTTCGGACTTGAAGAGATGTGTCAGGCGATCGGCATGTCCCCGCGTGGAGTGGAGCTGTTGTTCCGGGAGTCCCTGGGCATTTCTCCCGGCAGTTTCATCAGGAATCAGCGGCTTCATGGCGTCCGTCGTGTGTTGCTCGATTCCGAGAGGAAGACCGGGGTGGTGAAGGAAGCGGCAATGAAATGGGGCTTCACACACATGGGGCATTTTGGACAAAATTACCGGGCGCTTTTTGGCGAGACTCCGAAGTCGACATTGGAACGGAGATGACGGCGCGGACCGGGCCGGATGAGCCTTTGTGCCGGATTCGAATTCAAGGACGCTCGATTCCAAGTCTTCATCCATGAACCCCGCCATCGCTGGCGGGATCGCACCGAGTCTTTCGGGCACGATACTAACCACGGAAGTCTCCGCCCAAGGCCAAGTGCAGGTTGATGCGATTGGCGAGCTGGAGGTTTTGGAGTTTGACGAGAGCCGTCTGGCTGGCGAGCTGACTCGCTTGAAGCTGGAGCACTGAAAGGAGATCAATACTGCCGGCCTCATACTGAACCCGAGCGATGCGGACGGCATCGGTCCGGTCCTGCAGCTCCTCTTTTTCGAGCTGCAGGCGTTCGTCAATCAGGCTTTCGTTTGTTAGAGCGTTCTCGACTTCTTCGAAGGCATTCAGGATCGCGCTGCCATAGGCGGCCAGTGCCTGTTGCTGTTGGGCGTTGGCAATCCGGATCTCTGCTTCCAGCCGACCACCCTGATAGATCGGAACGTTCATTCCGATGCTCGAGCGGAGCAACCAGGGATTGAGTCGCAGTAGATCAAGCAAGCCATCGGATAGTCGGCCTCCCGTGACATCGAGGAAAAAGCTCGGTAACAGGGCCAGCCGAGCGGATTCCTCCGCCCGCAGGGCTGCGAGCACATCGCACTCAGCGGCCACCAGGTCGGGACGGCGCGCAATCAAGGCGGAGGGAATGTCCGCCTGCACTGGAGGGGGTATGGGAGTGAAGGTCCGCGCCACCTCGATCTCCGCTGCAGGATAGCGTCCGAGGAGTTTCTCAAGATTACGGCGGGATTCACTGTAGAGGCCTTGCGCGACTTTCAGCTGGCCTTTGGCCGCTTTGAGATCGGCCGAAGCTTCCACCACATTCAGATCCGTCACCTTGCCTGACTCGCGCTGGATCTTCACCAGCCTGAGGAGATCGGTGTAAACCGTGACGCCTTCCTCGGCGACGTCGACCAGGCGGCGGGTTTCGACCGCTGTGTACCAACTTTTTGCCACGGTGGCCGCAAGCGACTGGCGTGCGTAGGCAAAGTCGAGGGCGCTCGAATTGAACGACTGCTCGGCTGCGCTCCGTTGGGATCTGATTCGGCCCCAGACATCCGGCTCCCAGGCGACGAAGACGGTCGCGCCTCGGCTCTGCGCCGAGCCTGAATCCTCGTCCTGAATCGCCGCTCCGCTGACACTGCCGCCGACCTGTGGGAGCAGTTGCGAATTGATCACGGTCACGTTTTCGCGAGCGACTTCAACTCGTGCCGCCGCCTGACGAAGGTCCGGATTGTAGCTTATCGCTTCGGCGACGAGAGAGTTGAGGCGAGGGTCGCGGAAGGATTTGAGCCAGCCCTTCGTGACTTTGCCCGCGCTGGTTTGCGATGCCCACTGGCGTGGGACCACGGTTCCTTCGGGCAAGGCACCGGCCACGTTCTGCTGCTGGGATGGTAGTTCGCTTAGATGGCACGCGGGAATCAGAGTGCCCAGCGTGATGGCCCATCCGAGTCGCCCAATGCCCTTCGAGGAATTCAAGATCGTCCGCATCAAAACGGAAGGGGATAGAGCCAGTTCATCCAGGTGTCCTTGCGAATGATCACGCGCCGAATTGCCGTCCACGCGCCGGTCATTCCTCCGGTGTAGATCGCCGCTGATCCTTCCGCGCCGATCGGAAACTTCGAGGCGATTTCATCATCGAAGACGATTTTTACTGCGAACTGATCCTGCGGAATTTCCGGTGCCTGTCGTTCGAAAACGGGAAGGTTGCCGCTGGGAAGCAGCTGACCGACGCCGCTGGCTTTCCAGATCGCCTCCACCTTCGCGGGGAAGACCTGACCGGGATAGAGATCGAAAGCGACCTCCACAGGCTTGCCGGGGGTCACGTATTTCAAGCCTTCCTGATCGTAGTTGGCGAGCAGGTAGCGGCCATCATCGCAGATGAACGAAGCGATCGCACCGAAACGGATGTCTCCCGAGACCATGCCCGGGCGGACCTGGAGGTTGACGATGCGTCCATCCTCAGGTGCGACGAGGGTGGTGTTATTCAAATAGTAATGCGCTTGGGCGAGTTTAGCTTCGACTTCGGCAACGCCGGTGTTCACCCCGTCGATCTGGGAATCATAGTTGAGCTTGGCGCGGGCAAGTTCGGCTTCGGCTTCTTTGATTTGTGCTTGGTTGACCACCAGTTGGGCATCCCATCTCTGGGCTTCCTCCATTGGTCCGGCTCCCTGCGCTGCGAGGGAGTTTGCCAGCTTCTTCTGGTATTCGGTGAACACCATTTCGGCCTTGATCTTGGCGACTTTTTGAACGGAGACATCCACGTCCGATTCCAAAACCTTGACGTCTTGTTTGGCAGCGGCCAGTTGGGCCTCGAGCTCGTCGACCTTTGCCTGATAGATCCGTTTGTCGAATTCGAACAGCGGTTGCCCCTTCTTTACGGGCACATCGGGATCGACCAAAACGGCGGTCACGAGCGTCGGCTCTGAAAGCCGCGGGATGAGCTGGATGGTATGCTGCACGATCTTCGCCTGACTCGAGTAAGGCGTCATGAAGCGCAGCCCGATCATAAAGATCAGCAGCACGTGAGCGACAAAGAAAAGCGAGACGATCGCCCATCCGGGACTGAGCTTGAGCCACTTCAATTTAAAGAAAACCAGCCAAACGAAGAGGATGAACGCAAGGAGTAGGACAATGGCAAAAAGCATGGCGGCAGAGGTTCAATTTTCAGGATTGTCTTCACCCGAACTCGGATCTTCAGATGACGAATCCTTGGGCGGAGCTTCCTCCTTTGCTGGCTTGGCATGCTTCCTCACCGGTTTTGCGGTCATCGCTTTCAAGCGGGCGATCTCCTTGCCGATCTCCTGGGCTTCGGCCGCGGGAAAGCGTCGGATGTCGATGATATCGGTAGGCTTGAAGGCCCAGATGAAGGCCTGAATCCATGGCACTACCGCAAGAAATCCCGAGTAGCCCATCACCTTGACGGCTTCGGCATCGGGGTGATTGCGGGCGATCGCGATCTGCCCGGGTAGGCCGGCCACCCAGACAATGAAAGTGAGGCCGATCGCGATGCAGGCGAACAATACAGCAAAGGTCACATAATCCCAGAAGGTGATCTTGAATCCGAGTAATTCTTCCATGGTTCGAACGAGGCGTTTGTTTCAGTAGGTGGGAGGCTGCTATTCTCAAAATGACCTGCTCGACGCCTGCGCCTCCCGACCCTGATAGCGCAGAGCAGGCCTTGAGATTGACAATTTCAGCTTGGTTTGTCGAGTCTGTCCAAAAAAGGCGGGACCAGATTTCGCCCCCATGCTGCCTCCGCCCATAGCCGATGAGGCCCCGTATGGAAACCAATGGGGATCGAGGGGAGGGTCGGCGGATCTTCTGACTTCGCATGCCGGATCGTGAGACCCGACATACGAGCCAATTTTCAAGTCACTTCACGAGTTCGATCTCGCCGGGACGCCAGGTTTTGTCGATCCATGGCTCCAGTGGTCCATACATGCGCAGGATGCAGAACCAGCTCTTGTTAGGCAGGGTGGCAAGCCAGTTGCCTTCCTTGCCTTCAGGGGCTTTCGGGCCGAAGTAGAGGTCGTAGGAGCCGTCCTCATTCTTCTCAATCCCCTTGGTCAGGCTTCCGACCGTTGGGAACAATTGGCTGGTCTGGAGCTGGCAACGGGTCTGGGTGTCGTACATCGTGACGGCCCAGAAGTTGTTGACCGGCACATTCGGTGGCAGATGCAGCTTGTAGGTTTTCGACCCGTCAAAGGGCTGGTTGTTCTGATCAAGGAAGGCCAAGGCGTAGTCCGAGCCTCTTCCAAGATGCGGCGTTGCCATGGCGGGTGTTACGCCGCCGGCGTTGTAGTAGAACAGAACCCGGGCATCGAGGTTCATGATGCCGTCGGCTTCGAACGTGGTGTTCTTGTGGGCGTAGGCGGTCACCCACTGGCTATTGGTGTCGGGATAGAACTTCACTCCTGTGATGCGAGGATCGTAGGTGATCGAGCGACCGGCGGCATTGCCGAGCAAGGCGGCTTCGGTCAGCAGCTTCTTCATCCGCTCGTCGGGATTGAAGGGCTGTCCTTTGACGATGCCGATGCTGGCCATGTAGCCACGAACTTCCGGATTCACCGCTTCGATCGGCTCGGCCTGGACGATGTCGTTCAGGATTTCATAATATTCCAAAGTGCTCGGGAAGATCGTGCTGAATGATCTGCCGGACATGTTGATGAGCTCGGTCGGCGCTGGATTGGCGGCATCCTTGAGCGGATAGACCTTCAACCCCGATTTGAAGTTATCGACCGCCGCCTCGAGACCGTCCTTGATGGACCCGCGGAGGAAGAGGAAATTCCGGTTGGTAGGCGGTTTCAACAGGAAATACCCGTCCGGGATCTCACCTTCGTAGCCGGGAGGGATGACGAGGTATTTGCCACCTTTGCCCTTGTCCGGTCCGGTGAGCCCCATGTTGCCGACGAAGCGCTGCCAGGCATCGTCGAGGAAGCCGAGCATGTCGGGTGGGATCTCGATGACCGTCGGTCCGTCGTTCGCCAGGTCCGTCGGAGCGTAGGCATACATCGTCGAGGTATTGGAAGTAATGACCGGCGTCCGGGAATCCATCAGCTGTTCCCAGATGGCGATCTTGTTAGGCGCGTCGGCACCTTGCTCGGCCATCCCGAGAAGGACGGTCTTGATGGAAACCGCGCCGACGTTATCAAGGTAAACCCCGAGCGCGCGCGAACGGGTCAGATAGTCATAGACCTTATCGTTGGTGTCGCCGATTGGCACGCCGTCGAAGAATTCCAGTTCGCCGGCGACGGTCTGGACCTTGTCCGGGATGGAGGCGGCTTTCGTTTTCGCGGCTTCGCGAGCCGGGTCGTCCTGTCCGTAGGCGGTCGCCATGGTGAGCGCGCCCGTGAGTGTCAGTGTGATGATGTTTGGTTTCATGTTATTTGGTCTCTGGGATTTGAGAATGTCGTGATTTTGAATCTGGAATCTTACGATACTTGTTTGGGACTAGGGGAAGAGCAGGGAGAACTGAAAGTTGAAGCCCCATTCCGAGGCGTTGTTGGGGCGGACGGCGTTGTAGAGTGCTTGGACGGAAGCGCTCGCCGACTGCTTGCCGATGGTGAAGACCTTGCCGACGCCGCCGGCGACTGGGAGGGTCCAGCGGTCGCTTGACGGGCTGAGCCAATCGGCGGTGATGGTGGCATTGCTGTAGAGGAACCAGCCGTCCGGCAGGTTGTAGTTGAGGAAATACTGGGCACCGAAGGCATTGACTTCATTGACGCCATCGCCGCCCAGGGACCAGACGTTCTGGAGGACCACGCCGGCACCCCATTTTTCCTCGGCATAATAGAGCACGGCCGACGGACCCAAGCCGACGCGGTCGGAGCCGAGGAGAGGGTCGGTGCGGGTCGGGATCAGGACAGTGGGACCCGCGCCCCAGACAAGCTTGCCGTCTGGCTTGGCCGGTGAGGCAAAGAAGTTCAGCAGGGTATTGCCGAGGCCGACTTCGTAATCACCGTTTCCCAGCGGTGCCTGAAGGACGGGCACGATGGAGTAGGTAATCAGCTTCCAATCCTCGCCGAGTGGAAATGGCCAGACGATCTGGGTGGAGTAGGAGGCTTCCGTTCCGCCGGTGACCGGAACGTCGGGACTCATGGTCACATCGAGAGCCACCTGACGCAATCCGCTGACCGGGTTCTGCTTGAGTTTGACCAGATCCGCGATCGAAGTGTCGGAGCTGGTGGTCGACTGGCCACTTGCCGTTGCGATGCACGCGATGAGCGCGGAAAGCGGGATGATGTCGTGGAGGTTCATGGATGGGATAGAAATGGATTCGGTTCTGAATGCACGGGCCGGTTGGGGAAAATGCTGACAAGCTGAAATTCTGAAACGCTGAAATCGAGACGGCCGGTCTATTGGCTATCTAACATTTTAGCGTTTCAGGTTTTCAGCTTGTCAGCATTTTCCTGCCGGCCCGCGTGTTTCAGAATCGAGGAGTTGACTATTTTGCCTTCACGATTCCCGGTGGTTTCCAGGTGCCTTTGCCCGGAGGAAGAACGGACGGGTCTTCGGTCTTCGGCCAGTAGAGGCGCATCACGAGATAGACGGTGTCGTTAGGTGCTGGGAGCCAGTTGGCTTCCAGTTCGCCGCCCGGGTTGTCTTTCTGGATGTAAAGGGTGAGTGATCCGTCATCGCCCTTCTTCATGTTCGGAATCATCGGGGAGTTGATGAGGTAGCGGTTGATCGGGTTCTCGATTAGATACTGCGACTTGCCATCATACATAGTGACTGACCAGAAGGCATTCACCGGCGGGTATTGGCCCGCAGGGAAGGTGATGGTGTAGTTGTTCTTGCTGCAATCGAGGGTCTCGCCCTTGCCGTCCACGCGGGTCAGCGGGTAAACGGCTTCGGCGGCGCTGTTGCCATAGAGTCCTGCTTTGGCGGTGCCGGAACGCATGAGCCAGTCGCCATTGTAGTGGGCTTCGTCACCGGGCAGAGATCCGATCTGCCAGCCATTGACGTCGGTCATCCCCGAGGCGAGGAAGGTGCTGATTTTCTCATCACCGGCCTTCATGCCTTCGACGATGGCTTTCTGGTGCTCTGGCGAAAGTTCTTTCATGTCGAAGGTCTTGTTCGGGCCGATGCCGATGTTTGCGAGCTTGGCGCGGATGTCCTTGTCCATGTCCGTTTCCGGAACGTATTTGAGCGCGGCGTCGAGGTAGCTCCAGAAGTTCTCCTTGATGCCGGCAGTGGTTGCCGGACTGAAGTCGATCGTCGGAGCGGCGGCAGGTGCTGGTAGCTTGAGGAAGGCGGAAAGCGGCTCCACCTTGTAGCCGTCCTGGACCTTGATCACGTTCGGCATGTCTTCAGGGTTGAAGAGCTGGGTGCGGTAAGCGACGAGGGAGAAGGGCGTGGTGGACGTGAAGACTTGCTTGATGCCTTCCGGCTTTTCGCCTTTCCAATCAGGGCCGACGACCATGTAGCTGCCGGGATCGTTGCCGGTGGCTCGACTACCGATGTAGCCGTAGTTGTAGGTATTGGCGTCGCACAGCATGACGGCGTAGTAGCGGTCCTTTTCGACCGCAGGCACGGTGAGAACAATCGGTTCGGCGCGCAGGTCGAGCCAGACGAACGAATAGGGCGTGTCGCTATTCGGCGTGATGACCGCCGTGTCCTTGTAGGTGTAAACGCGTGGCTCGTTCTTGATTTGGTTGAATGGGGCCTTGAACTGGCTGCCTCCCTTGTCGACCGCGTATTCATACATGACGGCGTAGTTCATCACGATCGGCAGTCCGTAGATGAAGCCTTCTTCTGCGACGATTTTGATTTCCTCCGGAGAAGGCGCGATTGAATCGTCGGCGACTTGGGCGCTGTCGTAGCCCGGCTTGTCACACGCGGTGAACGTGAGCGCGGCGGCTGCGAGAGCAGCGGAGGCGATGATGTTTGGTTTCATGATGGTTGTTAGGTCGTTGGTGGGGTGTTTGGTCGCGCTACTTTACCAGTTCAACTTCACCCGGACGCCAGGATTTGTCGATCCATGGTTCCAGCGGTCCGTACATGCGCAGGATCGTGAACCAGCTTTTGCCGGGGACGGTTTCGAGCCAGTTGCTTTCCTTGCCTTCCGGAGCTTTCGGGCCGAAATAGACGTCGTAGGAGCCGTCCTCGTTTTTCTGGAAGCCTTCGCTCTGGCTGCCGACGGTGGGGAAGGTCTGGCTGGTTTGAAGGAGCGAGCGAGTTTGCGTATCGTAGATGGTGACCGCCCAGAAGTTATTGATCGGGACGTTGGGAGGCAGGTGGAGCTTGTAGGTTTTCGCGCCGTCAAAGGCCTTCTTGTTTGCATCCAGATAGGCCAGCGCGTAGTCGGAGCCTTGTCCGACATGCGGTGTTGCCATGGCGGGAGTCACGCCTGTCGCATTGTAGTAGAACAGTGGCCGGGCATCCAGATTCATGGCGCCGTCGGCCTCGAACGAGGTGTTTTTGTTGGCGTAGGCCGTCGTCCACGCACTGTTGGTGTCGGGATAGATGAAGACGCCGTCGATGCGTGGCTGATAGGTGATGGCGCGGGCAGTGGCGCTGCCAAGATTCGCGGCTTCATTGAGCAGTTTGGTCATGCGGGCATCGGGCTTGAAAGGCTTGCCCTTGACGATGCCGATCGCCGCGAGCTGTCCGCGCAATTCCGGGCTGATCGCATCGATGGGTTCGACCTGCACCAGCTCATTGAGGTGCTCGAAGAAGCTGATGTCGCGGGTGACGATGGTGCTGTAGCTTTTACCGGAAAAGTTGATGAACTCGGTGGCAGGAGGATTGTCCGCCTTGGCGAGCGGGTAGATCTTAAGCTTCGATTTGATGTTCTCCACCGCAGGCTCCAGTCCTTTGGCAATCGAGCCGCGCAGGAACATCAGGTTGTTGTAGGTGGGGAGCTTGACCGTGAAGTAGCCATCCGGCACCGCTCCTTCGTATCCTGGAGGGAGGAAGAGATATTTGCCGCCCTTGCCTTTGTCCGGGCCGATCACACCGAGGTTTTCGACGAAACGGAACCAGGCATCATCGAGGAAGCCAAGCATGCCGGGTGGAAGCTCGACGACCAGCGGGCCTTCGGCTTTCAGATCAAGGTAGGTGAGGGCATACAAGGTCGAGGTGTTGCCGGTCAGGTAGAGTGACTCGGGCTTGAGCAACTGCTCGGTGATCGTCACCTTGTTCGATGCGTCCGCGCCGATGTTGGCGTTGCCCTTGCGCATGGCGTTGAGCGAACCCGCTCCGGAATGGTTCAGGTAAACCTCGACCCCGCGCATCCGGTCGAGGTTGTCGTAAAGTTTGTCGATGGTGGCATCGTTCGGGACACCGTCGAAGAATTCCAGGTCGCCGATCGCGGTCTCGACCTTGTCGGGGATGGCGATGGCATCCATGACCTCTTTTGAAATCTGGGCGAATGCGGAGCCGCTGCCGGCGATGGCAAATGCGCCGATCGCGACGCGTGTCAGGGTGTTTGTTCTTAAAGTGCTTTTCATTGGAAGTGTTTGTTCGTGAATTTTGAAATTCGCTGCTGAATGCGCGGGCCGGATCGAGCGAGCCTGCCCGCGTGGTTCAAAGGCGAAGCCTGATCATTTCACGAGTTCGATCTCGCTCGGACGCCATTCCTTGGTGAAGAAGGGTTCGAGCGGGCTGTAGAGGCGAAGGATGGTGAACCAACCTCTGCCGGGCATCGTCTGGATCCAGTTGCCGCGCTCGACGCCTTCCGGTTGGGTCGGGCTCATGTAGACAGTGGTGGAGCCATCGGCAGCGGCCACCGCGGCGGGCGAGGGGTAGGTTTGGCTGCCGGCGCGCGGGAATTTCTGCGGAGTTTGCAGCATCGAGCGCGACTGGGTGTCATAGAGGATCAGCGACCAGAACGCGGCGGCAGGGATGTCCTTCGGCAAGGTAACCTTGTAGGTCTTGGCGCCGTCGTAGGGATTTCCCTCGGAATCGAGCATGCCCATCAGGTACTGCGAGCCGACTTCCGGGAGACGCATGATCATGCCGGGGGAGTCGAGGGTGTAGGCGTAGTAGAACGCGGTGCGCGAATCGAGGGTGCGGGCGCCAGTCGGCGGGAAGGGCTTGAATTCGCCTTCCTTGGTGATCGCTGGCGGTGGGGTTTCGAAATTGGCGCCGCCCTCCCACAGCATGTTCCACCACATCGAGCCCTCGTAGTAGGTCCACTCGGGGTGGAGGTCGGCAGAGTGAAAGTTGAGGACGCGGCCGGTGGCGTCGCCGAACTTCGCGGCGTCGGTCAGGACGCGCTTGGTGTCGGCGTCCGGTGCAAATGGCTTGCCCTTGACGATGCCGATGGCGGCGAGCTGGCCGGCGAGTTCGACGTCGTAGCTGGTGGCCGGTTGCTGCTGGACGTTCTCGTTGATCATTTCAAAGAAGCCGTAGTCGCTCGGTGGGATCGTGTTGAAGATCTTGCCGCTCGCATCAATGAACTTCGTCTCAGGAACCGGCGGGTTCTTTCCAAGCCGCACGCCTCCTTCGAGAGCGGTGGCGATGCTGGTGCCAAATCCACCCGGGGTGTAGGGGTAGATCTTCATGGTCGACTTGATCATCTCCACGGCCGGTTTGGGATCGTTGTCCACCAGATAAGCGCGGCAGGCGTAGAGGGCGCGGTTGGTCTTCGAGTGCGCGACGTGGAAGCCACTGTCCGGAAGCAGGCCGTCGTAGCCGGGAGGCACGATCAGATACTTGCCGCCCTCGCCGCGATCCGGGCCGGGGAAGCCGATGTCGATGATCCAGGAAAACCACATGTCATTGATGGTGCCGACGCTCTTGGGTGGTTGTTCGACGACGATCGGACCCTTCGTCAGGTCGAGGGTGGACAGGTAGTAGACCGTGTCGGTGTTGCCGGTGAGAAAGAGCGAGTTCGAATCGAGCAGCTCGGGGAAGATGACGACCGAGTTGTCCTCGGCGCCGATGCTTTGGAAGCCCTTCTGCAACGCGTAGGCGGAGGCACCGCGGAAGCTGTTGTTGTAAACGTTCAGGCCGTTGGTGAAGGTGAGGAATTCCTTCACGGTCTTGGCGGTCTCCTGAGTTGGCACGCCGTTCTTGAAGGTCAGCTTGCCAAGGCCGGTCTCAACGACGTCGGGGGTCGTCATCGACTGCGGGATCGTGTCGATGGATTGGGCGGATGCGATGGACAAGGGCAGAGCTCCGAGGAGTCCGGCCGTTAGGACGAGGGTGCTTCTTCTGGATTTCATGATTTCAACGGTTTGTTTTGACTGGATGGGGTCGGGAAAATGTCAGAGCGGGAAATAGGTGACCGCGAGGCGCGGACCTCAATCGGGACAGTCGCCGGCGATGGGATGGCTCCGCGTGTTTCGCGGAGCGCTTGTTCTGGTTTCATGGCAATGGCTGATTTGGTATTCTGGAGGGGTGGATGCCAGTGGAATGCTGACCTAATTGTGCCAATACCGCCTCCAGAAGCTCGGCGACGACGAAGGGCTTGCGCAGGAAGGCGCAACCGGGGATCTGCGCGACCTTCTCGCGGAGATCGCCCTCGTCCTGAGCGCTGATGAAAATGGCGGTGCGTTCCGGCGCGCTTGCTGCGAGCTGATGGAACAACTCGAGGCCGGTGATGCCGGGGAGTTGGTAGTCGAGAATCAGACAGCCGTAGGATGCCGGCGGGGAGCCGAGAAATTCCTCGGCTGAGGAGAAGGTCCGCACTTCATGGCCTGAAACGCTCAAGAAGCGGGTGACCGCGCGGCTGAAGCTCGGGTCGTCCTCGACGAAGGCGATGGGCAGAGGGGCGGACATGGTCGGAAGTCGAAACGCGGGTAGGATGGTCCGCATCAACTCGCGCCGGGTATTGGCCTTTCGGGCAAAATGTATGCCGCGCGCTATTTTCCTTCCGGGATGGGCAGGATGATGTGCGCGGTGGCTCCGGCTCCGGCATTGTTTTCGATCCAGATGCGCCCTCCATGGGACTGGATGATGCGGCGGCAGATCGACAAGCCCATGCCGAGGCCGGTGGCCTTGGTGGTGAGGAATGGCGTGAACACCTGATCGAGCTTGTCGGCGGGCAGTCCCGGGCCGCAATCCTTCACCGCCACATGGAGTTGCCCGTCATCTTCAATGCTGGCGGCGACATGGAGCGTCCTTTCGTCGGGTGGGCAGTCTTCCATCGCCTGCAGTCCGTTGAGGATGAGATTGAGAATGACCTGCTGCATTTGCACCCGGTGGCCGTGCACCTGTGGCAATCCGGCAGCAGTGTGAAAGGTCAGCGTCGTCCGGCGTTGGGTCGCATCGGGATTGGCAAGTTTTTCCACTTCCGCGAAGAGCCGCTCCATGTCGAGTGGTTGAAAATCGATTTCCTGCTGCTTGAGAAAGGTGCGCATGCCATGGATGATCTGCCCTCCCCTGACACTGTCGTCCTGGATGTCCGTGAGAATGGCCCGCAACTCGTCACGGTTCGGCACGTCCACGTCGAGCAGAAGCCGGGCGGTTTCCGCATTGGCAAGTACCGCACCGAGCGGTTGGCCAAGGTCGTGGACGAGGGCTCCGGAAAGCTCTCCTACCAGGCTGACACGGCTCATGTGGGCGAGTTCCCGGTCGTGGCGCAGAAGCTCTTCCGCCGCTTGTCTTTGCGCCGAGATGTCGATGCTGGCACCCATCAGGCGATCGGGCTCACCGTCTTCGCCGGTGTAGGGACGGCCGCGCGAGGAAAGCCAGCGGGTGGCGTCATTGCCATCGGAAACGCGGTATTCCGCTTGGAATTTGGTGCCGGTGCTCAGTGATTCCGTCAGGGCTTTTTCGACCCGCTCCCGATCGTCCGGGTGCCAGGTTTCGCGAATGCGATCGAGGTCCGGCACCTCGTTGGCGGAAAACCCGTGCAACTGCCGCGCCCGCTCGGTGAGCCACAGGCATTTGCCATCCGAGTCCAAGGCCCAGAGTCCGGCACCCGCCGAGTCGGCCGCCAGACTGAGAGCCGCCTCACTTTGGCGAAGCTCGTCCGCGAGCCCGGCGACCTGGATGAGACTGCGGCCGAGCTCGAAAGCGATCACCACAATGATGGGCAGGAATGAGAGTGAGATGAAATAGGGGATCCGGATGATATGATATTCCTGCAACGCGGACATGCCTCCGGCCAGGAGAAGGAAAAGGACAATGCTTCCCCCGACCACTCCTGCGCGGCGGCGGTTCTCCCTGCCGCCCCGCCGCCAGAGACGAAGCGAAGCATCGACCATGAAGACAATCCAGAGCAGCGAACTGAGATTGTTCAGGTGGACCCAAGGACTGGAAATCGCTTCGGTGATCACGCTCACCTGAGTCCCCAACAGGTCGAGTGATCCCACTGCGGTGACCTCGCGATAGATATCGTTTCCACTGATGCTCAGGGAGACGATTGCGGAAAGGAGTCGCAGGGCGATGGAGGCGCCGGCGAGCCAGCAATTCCCCGTCCCGAATTCGAGGCAAACGTAGGCGACGAGTCCGACGTTCAGGCCCAGAATCGTCAGCCCTCCATAGCCGAGGAAAGCATTGATTTGCTCCGGGTTCGTCGAAAGCATCATGCCCAATTCGCAAGCGGCACAGGCCGCTACCGAAGTGGCTGCGATGGAAAAGGCCAGTGAGGCTTTTGCCCGGCGGTTCTGGCTCCAGGCGAGTAAGTGGACCAGACCCAGAGTGAGGCAGGCGGCGGCCACCATGCCCCACACCAGGATGACCCAATTCATTGCCATCAGGATGGCGAGGGTACGAATTTCTCCCCGATCCACTCCACGGCACGTCCCAGCTCGGCAGGAGATTGCACGCACAACTTGCGCATGACTTCGGCGCGATGGGCTTTCACGGTGCGCTCGCAGACACCTGTTTCCGTGGCGATTCCCTTGTTGGGCAGGCCTTTCACGATGAGCGCGAAGACCCGGCTCTCACAGGGTGTCAGGGAGGCGTAGCGTTCGCGCCACATCCGTGTCAGCGAGCGGGTCTCGCGTTCCTCGTCAACGAGCGCCAAGGCCCGGTTGATGGCATCGATCAACTCCTCGCCGCGCACCGGCTTGGTCAGAAAGTCGACCGCGCCGCCCTTCATCGCGCGCACCGAGGAAGGGATGTCGCCGTGAGCGGTGAGGAATACGATGGGCAAAGCCTCGTCTTTGGCGGCAAGCCACTCCTGCACCGCGAATCCGGACAAATCCGGCATCTGGAGATCCACCACCGCGCAAGCCACCCGCTCGGAGCAGTGATGGTCGAGGAAATCCCGGGCGGAATCGAAGGCTTCCACCTCGAAGCCCGCCGCGCGCAGTCGTCGGCCGAGGGCACGCAACAGCGAGACATCGTCATCCACCAGATAGATGACGGGTCTTTCCGCAGGGTCGGATGGATTCCGACCATTTGATTCAGCGGGTTCCATACGTCACGGATTCATGTTGGCGATGGCGGCTGTCAGATTCAAATTCCGCACGTCGCAGCCTAGAAGCAGATCCGCATGGTTCAAGGGTGAAGGCGGAGCACTTCATTTTCACCATGTCCGGCGCTGACGAGGTGCCTTCGGGAAGGAAGGCGATGAGGGTGGAATGGATTCCGGCAGACCCCTTTGAAGCGGACGCCCTCACCGGTGATCAGTCCTTGTTCTTCCCATCCTCATCATCGTCGTCGAAAGGGATTCGGGAATCCCTTTCGAAGCGCGCTTTGCGCTTTTTGCTGAATACCCAGATGACGATGCCGAAGAATGCCAACACGATCAATAGCCAGTGGTAGATGGTCAGGTCCATTCGTCTGGTTTGGTTGGGAGTTCAGTGGTGGTCAGCTTGGAAGCCGAGATGGAATGAAACGGGAGAGCGTGGAGCTTGAAGCCAGGTTGGGGGGATCAAAGGGAAGTGGTTCGATTGAAGGTCGAGACTTCGCCCCGGTCGCTCTTCAACGAAAGCTCCTCCTTGCTGAAGGAGAGGATGGTGCTCGAAGTGCTGCTGTTTTCCAGCCGCTCATCCTCCGAGCTGGTGATCTGCATCGTGATGGTCGAACCGCTGATTTCCCACGTGCCGCGAATCGTGCCGGTGACCCCCTCGGAAAGCGTGTTGCTGATGAAACCCTGCGGACGCAGCTTGGCGACGAAGCTGTCGTCGGCACTGAAGGAGATCGACTCTTTCATGTCGCCCACAGCACCCATCCAGTCGCCGACGATTTCCGAGGCATAGTCTGCTTCCGCCACCGGTTGGACTTTCGTGCAGGCGGAGATGCCCGCTATCAGTGTCAGCGCCAGCAGCGTTCGCGCGGCAAAGGTCGCGCGATTAACGAAGTTAGGTTTGAGGTCGTATAGGAATTTCATCATCGCCAGGGTTGATTGCTTTTCGAGTTGGAGTGTGATGACTGGGTAGCCGATTTTGAAGATTTGGATTTCGCTGGCGAATGCGCAAGCTACTTCTCCCAGCACCTTCATCAGGAATCAGAGGCTTCACGGCATCTGTCGTTTTTGCTCGAATCGGAGTAGAAGACCGGGCTGGTGAAGCAATCGGCGACGGAGTGGCGATTCAAGCACACGGGGCACTTTTCGCGGAACTACCGACAGCTCCCTGGTGAGACCCCGAGTGAGACAGTGTCGCGGTGAGGCTTGCCACGGCGTCGCGACGGGGGAGCGGAAGGTGGCGATTTCCCGTTTCCAAACGATGAGTTTGGCCGGTGCAACGATCGAGGGCGTGTCCACCGTTTCTTCCGCGAAAAGCTGGCTACCGGAGAGGAGAACGAGGACGACGAGGAAGTGTTACGCGAAAATCGAGGTGATCGGCTCGCCCTTGAGGCCACCCATCTTGAAGGGGCGTCGGGTTGGCGACATGACGGGAAGGTCGTGGGGGATTCCCATGGCGAAGGCGATGCTGGCATTGAAGTCGTCGGCTCCGACGGGATCCTTGATGACGTTCGATGCGGTTTCATCGGTTTCACCGTAAACCTGGCCACCGCGAATCCCGCCGCCGGCCATGAGGCAGGAGAAGGCTTTCGGGAAGTGGTTGCGACCGGCCTTGTCGGCGACGATCTTCGGCGTGCGCCCGAACTCGGTGGCGACGACGACAAGTGTGGATTCTAACAGGCCACGCGAGGAGAGGTCGGCGAGGAGGGCGGAGAGTGCCTGGTCGAGCACCGGGATCTTGTCCTCCATTTGATCGAAGTTGTCGGCATGCCAATCGAAGCCACCGTATTCGACCTCGACGAAACGCACTCCGCGCTCGACGAGGCGGCGGGCAAGCAGGACGCCTTGCGAAAAACGATCATTGCCGTAGGCAGCGCGGGCGTCCTTCGTTTCTTTCGAGAGATCGAAGGCTTCGAGATCCTCGCTGCGCATCATTTTCACGGCGGAGTCGTAGACTTCATTGTAGGCGCGGACGGACTTCTGGCCCTTGTGGTATTTGGTGTCGAAGTCGTGATCGAGTTGCTGGCGCAGGTCGAGTTGGCGGTCAAAGGATTCGTCACTGGTGCCCCCGCGGCGTCTGATGTTGCGCAGGCCGAGCTTGGGGTCGCCGATGGGAAGCGGGGAGAATTGGGGTTCGAAGAAGCCGCCGCCGGGATGGCGGTTGCCGGCGCCGACCAGGACGAAGGAGGGAAGCGTCTCGTTCATGCCGCCCGCGAGTCGGGAAACCCACGATCCGGATGAGGGATGACTGACCGTGCCACGAGGCGCGTAGCCGGTGTGCATCAGATATTTGCCTTGTTCGTGGGCTCCCTGAGTGGTGTTGAGCGAGCGGATCAGGGCGACCTTGTCCATGTGGCCGGCAAGCAGGGGCAGACAGTGGCCGAGTTGGATGCCATCGACATTGGTGGAGATCGACTCTGTCGGGCCACGATACTCAAGGGGCGCATCGGGCTTTGGGTCAAAGGTGTCGATGTGGGTCATGCCGCCGGACATGTAGAGATAGATGACCTGTTTGGCTTTTCCTCCTCCTGCTTTCACGACGGCCGGATCGGCGGCGAAAGCCTGGTTACTGAAAAGGCTGGCAGCGGATCCACCGATGGTGAGGCCAAAGCAGGTGCGTGCGGTCCGTGCGAGGAAATCGCGACGCGAGAGTTCGTTGAGCTGATTCGGGTTCATAGGTGGAAGGATTTCGAGTTTTGAAACGCCAAGACGCAAAGGACGCCAAGTATTAGAATGGATTTCGTTTATTGGACGAAGATGAATTGATTGGAGGTGAGCATCGCGCGGGTCAGATCGCGCAGGGTCGTGGGATCGGAGGCGAGCGGGGTGAAACGTTCGAACTCGGCGGAGCTGGGAAGACGCGAGTAGAGGGCCAGGAAGACGGCTTCGAGACGGTCTCTGGGTGACTCGAGTGAGTTGAGTTTCTTCCCAAGGAAGCTCTTTCTGTTTCCGACGATGTCCGTTTTCGGGTCGTTGAGCAGGGCGAGGGCCTGGGGGACCGTGGCGGTGGTGTCGCTGGAGGATGGAGTGGCGCGGTCCGATCCTCCGAATTCACGGATCAGTGTTCCGGGGTTGAAGGGTGCGGGTTGTTCGGAGGCGCGGGAGGTCGAGCGCGTGGAGTTCTTTTGATTCATGCCCATCATGTTATTCATCTGCACGGGGTTGCGGTCGCGGTTGGCAACATTCTGCTTTTCGCGAGCCTCCTGATAGGCGACCTGCACTCGTTTCCGATCGGCAGGATTGGTCGTGCTGGACAGTTCCTTCTGAATGCGGCGGACTTCGGCCTGGGCCTCGCGGAAGCGCTCTTCGGCCTGGCGGGTGGATTCGGCGAGGATTATGAGATCGCGGGACTCGGCATTGAGGAGGTCGGCAATCTGATTGCGGTAGGCATTCCATTTCTCGGCATGGGTGGTGACTTGTTTGTCGTTCACCTCGCCCCTGGTGAGGACCAGAAAGGAATCATAGAGTTGCTCCGCGCTCATGCGTTGCAGGGTGGGTCCCCTGACCAGGTGAGGGACTCCCGGGGCAGGCTCGTCGACTTCACATTCACGCTGGAAAGTTTTGGTCAGGAAAAGCACCCGGAGGAACTGGCGAAGATCATAGTCGACGCCCTGCATGGTGGTTTCGAGATAAGCGAGGACTTCCGGGTGGGCGGGTTCGCTGTCGGAGCTCCAATCATCGATCGGATCATGAAGTCCGTGGCCAAAAGTGCGGGCCCACAGGCGGTTGGCGATGACCTTGGTGAAATACGGATTGTCGGGCGAGGCGACCCAGGTGGCGAAGGAATCGCGGCGGTTGGCGGAGTCGATTTCTTGCAGTTGCTGACCAAAGAGGGTGCGGGGTGCCACAACTTCGTTCGGTTTGGCGTCGTTGTATTGATAGTCTTCAGGAAGACGAAGCTCCTGTCTGGGATTGTCGAAAATGGAGTTCTTGTTGAAGTCCTTGAAGACAGGCCGGATCTGGTTGGCGATGCTGCGGGATTTGTTTTGTCGCTCCCTCTGCTTTTTCCTGGCCAGTGCCGCGGCTTTCTGGCGCTGTTCCTTGGAGGCGGGCTTGGCCATCGGCCTGAGCTTTTCGTCCGGGCCGCGGAGTTCGTTGCTTACCCGGTTGACGAGATCGATCACTTCCTGGCTGCGGTAGTTGAAGCCACCTCCGAAAGCAGCCATCTCGTAATACTCGTACTGGGTCCAGTCATCGAAGGGATGATCGTGGCATTGCGCACAGCCGATCTGGCGACCAAGGAAGACCTGCATCGTGTTGCTGAAGTTATCGAGCTGCATGTTGCGGTCGCGCAGGTAGTAACCGACCGCCGGATTGGAGGCCGCGTGGCCGGTCGAGCCGAGCATCTCGATGACCAGATCGTCCCAAGGTTTGTCCTCGGCGAGAGACTGGCGAAGCCAGACGTGCCAGCCGAGACCGAATTGTTCCTGACGGGTCTGGACGCGGAGCAGGTCGGCGGCCCAGTTGAAGAGGTGGGAGTCAAAGCCCGGAGAGGCGACGAGCTGGTCGACGAGCTCGGCGCGCTTGTCGGGCGTGGCGTCGGCGAAGAAGGCGCGGGCTTCCTTTTCGCTGGGGATCCGACCGATGATGCCGAGGTAGGCACGACGCAGGAAAGTGGCGTCGTCAATGAGGCCGTTGGGCTCGAGCTTGGCCTGTTTGAGGTCGGCGCCGACAAGTGAGTCGATCTTGGCAGCGGCTTGGCGGGCTTCCTGATTTGAAAGCGGTTTGGCGGCAGCCGGGAACGAAGCGGCTAGCAGCGTAAGGGTGATCAGAGAGCACGAGATTTTCATCCTAGAGCATGGTTACACGGAAGCGGTGAGAATCCTTTCATGGCAGAAACCAGCCGCTGGGTGAAGGCGGAAGGACTGCCATACCCAAGCACTCCGGAAAATCGACGAGTTGCCGAAGATTTTGGAGGTTCTCTGAGGAAAATGGTGCCGGTTTGGCGCTCCATTGGTGGCAGGCATCAGTCCTGCGGAATGGGAAATACCGGATTCGGCTCGGCGCTTTCCCACATGCGGTATCCGCCAATGAAGGCGTTGGCATTGCTGCCCAGCCTTGATCCCTTCGGGAGCTCTTTCAGTCGTTTCGCATTTCCGCCACCTAGAACCACATCGTCCAATTGAAGTGCGGCGCCGAGACGCGCGACACAGCGGGCAACATGTTTGCGCCATTTGGCCTTACCCAGTTTCTTCCTGCCCCGTTCGCCAAGATAGCTTTCGTAGGTTCCCTTCTTGTAGGAAAGGTGGGCCAGCTCCATCGGGATGACCACGCCTTCGGCGACGAGAGCCGAGCCGAGACCGGTGCCAAATCCGAGAAAGAGCATGGTCCCTCCTTGATAGCTCCCAAGAGCCTGCATCGCCGCATCGTTGATGATTCTAACAGGTTTGTGGAATGCCGCTTCAAAATCGAATCCCATCCAGCCTTGTCCGAGGTTGTGTGGTTCCTTCGCAATCTTTCCCTTTCTGACGGGACCGGGGTAGCCGATGGACACGACGTCGTATTCCCAGTCGCCCACGATTTCTTTGACGCCTTCCACCATCGTGGTTGGGGTCATTTCTGGACCAGACGGAAACTTGCGCCGTTCACTCTGGCCGGTGGCGAGGATCTTGATGTTGGTTCCTCCGATATCAATGGTGAGAATGTTCATGATTCGTGATTAGCTTGTCGGCTTCTTTCTCCCATCCAATACCGCTTCCTTGCCCCGCTCAAGGATATCATCTCCGTCGGTCGAGGCGAAGAGATGGATGATGCGGGCGATCGCTCCGGTCCACCCGGTCTGGTGGCTGGCCCCGATGCCGACGCCAGTGTCGCCGTAGTAGAGGTGGTATTGAATCAGTGCGCGGAGAATCAGGATGTTGACGGGTATCCAGATCGGGCCGCGCCAGTTCGAGCTGCCTCCGAACATGTCGCTGTCCGACTCGCCGGGAAGATAGGCCACGCAGCGTGGTGGGTGCGGGCCTCTTCAAGTCGGCTTTTTTCGGCGTTCATGTCAGCCTCCTCCTGATGCTTGTCGTATGCGCGCTTTCTGGGCGGGTCGGATCAGACGGGAGACATCGAACCCCGAAGCCTCTGCTTTGTCGACAAGCGACGTGTAGCGCAACTCGGGAATGGTGGGTGTTCGTGAGAGGATCCAGAGATACTTGCGGTCCGGCGTGCCAACGATGGCTTCCTGATAGGAATCATCGACGTGGAGCACCCAGTAGTTGCCTTCCTTCGGCACGGGGATCAGCGGGCCGAACCAGGTGCTGAAGCGCACGGCGAGTTTGGTATTCTTGGGAGGATTCAGCACTGTGGCCTTGCCGCGGATGTCATGCTGGGAACCATCGGGACGAATCGCGATGTTGTGGACCGACAGCGTGCCATCCGGATTGGCACCGTACTCGGCGATCGCGGCCTCGTCGTCCTTTTGAAACGGCATCGGTAGGCGCGCAATTTCATGCCAACGGCCGGTGTAGCGGCTGAGGTCCACGAGTTTTGCCGTCGCCGGCGGATTCTCGGTGTTCTTCGTCGCGCAAGAAGACGTGATGCCGATTGCGAGAAGGATGATCACCGGTCGGCAATACATGGCGAGTCGATAATGCCACTGAATCGGGATGGCAGCTCGGGTGGAAGAAGGGGTGTTGAAGGTGGAAAAAGACACTACAACCAGCTTGTCGGCTCACATCAGTTTCGAAAGGAGAAAATCGTTCATCGGAGTGTTGATCCCGCAGTGCGGCGATGGCATGGCGGTTGGTTGGGAAAATACGTTCGGCTCCAATCTGATCGGGCAGGTGATCGTTTTTCAGCAACCGACTCGACAAAAGTCAGCTTGGTATTTCCGAAGGTGGTGACGGAGATTTCGGTAGGGTCAGCGCTCATGGTCGGGATGCTTGGCGATCGCTTGGTAGGTGGAGTCCGACGAGCCTTCGAATCTGCCGATCCAATGGAAGTGGGGGGCTCAGGGGGGTGGCTTTTGCTTTCATCGGAAGATTCGATCCTCCGCCGCTTGCCAGCGGGTCGCTCATCGTTCAGAACCCCGCTTCCATCCATGAGTGACGTTCCTGCCGACCCTGCTGCCGCCCATCTTGAAACCATTTCCCTCGAACTCGGCGTCCCGCTGAGCTCGGTGGCGGCAACGGCCAAGTTGCTGGCCGAAGGAGCAACGGTCCCTTTCATTTCGCGCTATCGCAAGGAAGCCACGGGTTCGCTCGACGAAGTGCAGATTCAGGCGGTGCGTGATCGCATGTTGCAGCTGGCCGAACTCGATAGCCGCCGGGCGTCGATTCTCAAGTCACTCGAGGAGAGGAGTTTGCTCTCGCCTGAGCTGAAGAAGAAAATTTTGTCGGCGCTGACGCTGAGCACGCTCGAGGATATTTTTGCGCCCTACCGTCCGAAGCGTCAGACACGCGCGACGAAGGCAAAAGACCGGGGTCTGGAGCCGCTGGCCACGTGGCTGCTTGAAAATCAGGATGGCGATCCGGCGGAGGAGGCGGCGAAGTTTGTCGACGAAGCCAAGGAGGTGCCGACTGCGGAAGACGCACTGGCTGGAGCGCGTGACATCATTGCCGAGCAGGTGGCTGACGATGCGGCGCTGCGTGGTCGGACTCGCAAACTCTACGAAGAGGAGGCGGTGGTTTCCTCGAAGGTGATGTATGGCAAGGACAAGGAACCCGATGCCGCCAAATTTCGCGATTATTTCGAATGGAGTGAACCGCTGAAGTCGATTCCCTCCCACCGAACGCTGGCGATCCGCCGCGGGGAGAAGGAGGGATTTTTAATCATGAGGGTCGAGGTGCCGCTCGAGCGTGTCGCCCCCCTGGCGGTGCCCGAGTGGGTGACGGGATCCGGTCCCGCAGCGGAAGAAGTTCGCAAGGCGGTTGAGGATGGTTGCAAACGGCTGTTGATGTCCTCGATGGAAACCGAGATGCGTCTCGCGGCGAAGAAGTTGGCGGATGCGACCGCCATTCAGGTGTTCGCGGACAATTTGCGGGAGCTGCTGCTCGCCTCGCCATTGGGAAGAAAGAGAACGCTTGCGATTGATCCGGCGTTTCGAACGGGCTGCAAGACGGTGGTGCTCGATGACAAGGGGACTCTGCTTCATCACACGGTGCTCCATGCGACGGCGGGTTCCAGCAACCAGCAGTATGAGGCGGCGGTCGAGTTGGCGGGTCTGATCAAAAAGTATGACATTGAAGTGATCGCGATCGGCAATGGCACGGCCAGCCGTGAAACGGAGACTTTCGTGAAGAAGCTCAAGCTGCCGGCCTCGATCCCGGTCGTCATGGTCAACGAGAGTGGGGCATCGATCTACTCGGCATCGGAGGCGGCGCGCGAGGAGTTTCCGAACGAAGATGTGACGGTGCGCGGAGCGGTGAGTATCGGTCGGCGTCTGATGGATCCTTTGGCGGAGTTGGTGAAGCTTGATCCGAAAGCGATCGGCGTCGGGCAATATCAGCACGATGTCGACCAGCGCGCTCTGAAGGCGGGTTTGGATGACGTGGTCGAAAGCTGCGTGAATGGGGTCGGCGTGGAGTTGAATACGGCGTCGAAGCAGCTGCTGGCGTATGTCTCGGGGCTCAATGCAACATTGGCCGAGAACATTGTTGGCTGGCGTAATGAGAACGGTGCCTTTTCCTCGCGGGCTGATCTCAAGAAGGTCCCACGCTTGGGTGACAAGGCTTTCGAGCAGGCGGCGGGCTTCCTGCGGATTCGCGGGGCGGCGCATCCGCTCGATGGATCGGCGGTGCATCCGGAACGGTACAAGCTGGTCGAGCAAATGGCGAAGGATGCGGGTTGTCAGGTGGAGGACCTGATGCGGGACGATGCGCTCAGGAAGAAGATTGATCTGCGCAAGTATGTCGGTGAAGAGGTGGGCTTGCCGACTTTGCAAGATATCATGGGTGAGCTCGCGAAACCGGGTCGCGATCCGCGAAAAGCCTTCGAGCTTTTTTCCTTCGCCGAAGGAGTGGAGAAGCCGGGTGATCTCGTTCAGGGCATGAAGCTGCCAGGGATCGTGACGAATGTCACCGCCTTTGGTGCCTTCGTCGATGTGGGTGTCCATCAGGATGGCCTGGTGCACATCAGCCAGTTGTCGGATCAGTTTGTGAAGGATCCCGCGGAGGTCGTGAAGGTCGGTCAGAAGGTGCAGGTCACGGTAATGGAAGTGGACATTCCGAGAAACCGCATCTCGCTAACGATGAAATCGGACCCGGACTTCGAGCCCCGCCAGCAGCGTGGGGCTCCGTCGGATCGGCCGAAATCCCGTGCTCCACGGCGCGATGCCCCTCGCGGTGGGCAAGGGCAAAGTGGCGGTGGAGACTGGTTCAGCCAGGCGATGAATCAGGCGAAGAAGCGCTGAAAATCGAGCGCGGTTCCAATTCGGTCGATTTACTGGCGAGATTGGAGCATTCTTTTCTTTGACCCGTGGCGAAGCATCGTCGACAGGATTGCTGATTATTCACAAACCAACCGACCTTATGAAATCAACTGCCGTTGTCACCACCGCCCTGATTATTTTTGCGCTCACTTCCTGCGAGAATCCCGCAGACAAGACAGCCGACGCCGCGACGAAAGAAGCGGTCGCCGTGGAGACACCTCTCAGCGAAGGGGAGGTCTACGTGATTTCGTCCGAGTCCGAAGTGGGATTCGTGGGTTCGAAAGTCACCGGCAGTCACGAGGGAGGATTCAAGAGTGTTTCCGGCAGCTTCACGGTCAAGGATGGGGAGGTGAACGGCGGAAGCTTTCAGATCGACATGAATTCGGTATGGAGCGATAACGAGAAGCTTACCGAGCACTTGAAAGCGGACGACTTTTTCAATGTTCCCGTGCACCCGCTCTCGACCTTCATGGTGACCGGAGTCGAGAAGACTGATGGCGGGTATTTGGTCTCCGGAAATCTTGAGATGCGCGGTGAGACAAAAAACATCACCTTTCCTGCCACTGCCACGAAAGAAGGCGACACCATCAAGGTGAATGCCGAATTCGACATCAATCGCAAGGACTGGGGCATCGTTTACGAGGGAAAGAAGGACGACGTGATTCGCGACGAGGTGGTCATCAAGTTTGATATCGTCGCCACTGCCCAAGCAGGATAAGGGTCGGTCAAGTCCGATGGCAATTTTTGAACCTCTTCAACTCGGAGCGCTGGCGCTACCGAATCGTGTGATCATGGCACCCTTGACGCGTTGTCGCGCGGGGGACGGTCGTGTGCCGACCGATCTGATGGCGGAATACTATGCCCAGCGTAGTTCTGCCGGGTTGATCATGTCGGAAGCGACTTCTGTTTCAGCGATGGGTGTGGGGTATCCGAATACGCCGGGGATCTGGTCGGAGGAGCAGGTCGAGGGTTGGAAGAAGGTGACGAAGGCGGTGCATGAAGCGGGAGGACTGATCCAGCTTCAACTTTGGCACGTCGGCCGGATCTCGGATCCGATTTATCTGGACGGGCAGCTCCCGCTTGCACCGAGTGCCGTTGCCGCGGCTGGGCACGTCAGCCTGGTCCGACCGAAGAAGGACTACGTGACGCCTCGTCCGATGACGATTGATGAAATCAGCACGGCGGTGGAGGAGTTCCGAACCGGGGCCGAGAATGCCAAGGCAGCCGGTTTTGATGGAATTCTGATTCACTCGGCGAATGGCTACCTGATCGACGAGTTTTTGCAGGATTCGACGAATCAACGGGAAGATGAATACGGGGGCTCGATTGAGAATCGCAGCCGGTTCCTACTCGAAATCGTCGATGCCGTGAAGACTGTCTGGGAATCCGGAAGAGTCGGGGTTCATCTCGCTCCGCGGGGTGACGAGCATGACATGGGAGACTCCGATCCGCGGGCGCTGTTCACTCATGTCGCCCGAGAACTTGGATCAAGGTCCATTGGTTATATTTCCGCACGCGAGCACCATGAAACTCCGCCCTTGGGCCCGGAAATGAAGAAGGTCTTCGGTGGTCCATTCATTGCCAACCATGGCTTCGATCAAGCTAGTGCCGAGAAAGTGATTCAGGACGGCGATGCCGATGCGGTGGCTTTCGGCAAGGCCTTCATCGCCAATCCGGATCTTCCCGAGCGGTTCAGAATCGGGGCATCATTGAACGAACCGGATCCATCAACCTTCTACTTTCTGGGTGATGGGGATATCAGGCACGGCTACACCGACTATCCGATGCTGGGTGAAAGTTGAGTTGCTACTCGAGACAGGCGCAAATTTCGATGCGGTAGCTGTAGGGTTCTCCTGAGGAACTTCCATTTCGGCTGCGGGCTTCGTCGAAAAACTCTGCGTCTTTGATCCGCTGGTAGGACCCGATGAAGTTCGCTTGGGTGGAAATGAAGGTGACTTTAACAATCCCTCGCTCGCCTTCCGCCAGCAGACCGGCGTGGACGGACGCGCCCGCCAGAGGGGAAGTGCTTTTGTAGACGAAGTCCCGAGTCGATCCATCGGGCGCGGTGCCGCCGATGACATCGAAGTCATTAACGACACCGACGACTTCACAATAGATGATCTGCCCGGGTTCGATGGCGTAGCTGACCGACGGCAGCGCGGCGATGTTGGTGAGGCCGTCGAGGGTGGCGAGGTCCTCCATGCTGATCGGCTTTTCGGCCAGGATGCCGGGAGCGAAGTTGTCGGGGTTGAAGCGACCCTCGACGCGGAAGAAGCGGGTGGAGTCGTTGTAAGGGTATTGGGACTGGAGGGTGACGCGTTCCTCGAAGTTGCTTGGGAGGGCCTCGACGGACTCGACAAAGAGCGGCGCGCGTTCCCACGTTTGCAGGTCGAGGCTGGTGAAGGGCAGGTAGCGGGCGTCGCGATAGTTTTCCAGCCCGGTTGAGCCGCCGAACATGGCGCCCCTCGGGCGGACGAAGCTGACGCGGGGATAGCGGTTGCCGTCGGTGTCTGTGGCGGGCTCGAGTATTTGAGGCTGTCCGCTGGCAGCGAGGGTGGGAGTGATGAGCTCGGTGGTGCCTTGGTGCTGGACGGCCTGGAAGAAAAACTCGTTGGCGTTCGAATAGCCGTTGCCGGTCGTGTCCTGCGACGGGTTGGCCAAGACCCCCAAAGGGTTGATCATGCGCACGTCGGTCGCCCAGGTGGTGTAGTCCATGAAGGCGCTGCCGAAGTTGGGAACCACTTTGACCGCGTAGCCCCGCTCGTTGCGGAGCGTATCGTTGAAGGGAACCAGATCGAGGCGATAGTCGCTGCCCGGGATCTGGCCGCTTGGGAAGATGAGGCCGCGGATCCGGTAGACGACATCATTGAACTGGCCGGGCAGGCCGAAGCCATTGCCAGTCAACGTGGGGGCGGCACCCGACCCGGCGGGGCCGGTGATGATTTTCCAACTGTCGCCGAGGTCGAAGTTGGCGGTGACGTCGCCGGGTGCGGCATCGGGGAACAGGTCGATGAGGAGTTCTCCCGCCGACGCGATGTTGAGGGTGTCGAGCTGAATCCTGCCGAACTGACCCTGCTCCGGACGCGAGGCGATCTTCACCGCGATGGCTCCGGCGGACACGTTGAGGGTGTTCGCTTCCAGCACCGCGCCGGCACCGACCTCGATGAGCTCGCTGCCGAAGGCTCCTTGGTCGACCTGGGGCCTCTGGAGGGCGAGTTTGGTTCCGGTGCCCTCGAGGATGATCTGTCCGTAGTGCTCCGTCAGTTTCTCGAGCGCGGGGAAGTAGATGCCCTCGTCACCGGCGACTTCGGCCCGCTTGCCCCGCAGGGTGATCTTCGATCCGGGCGAGGTAACCGAGATGTTGCCGAGGATGATGGTCACGGCTTCCTGGCCGGACTCGGGAAATCCGGTGACCGGATCGATCGCAGCGTTCTCCGAGTCGCGGAGCGGGGCCTCGATGGTGAGTTGGCTATTGGCGGCGACCACGCCGCCCGAAATATTCAGGACGTCTGCCGTGGCCAGACTGATGACCGTTCCTCCCATGATCGCGAACTCCTTGGTGCTCGAGGCAACGGAGCCGGAGACGCTGGTCCGGGAGTCCTCACCGCGCTGGAGGAAGACGCCATCGACGGTGAGGGTGCTGCCCGACCCGGTGGACACTTGGCCGGCGTTGACAAACCCGCTGCCGGGCGTGCCGTTCGGGCTGAAGCTGGCGCCATCGACCACGGCCAGCCGACCGCCATTGAATTGGAGTGTATCGAGTGCGGCACAGGTCCAGGCGGGTCCGCGCAGGGTGATGTCGGCGGCCTGGCCGAGGGAGAGCTGGCGGGAGCCGGGGGCCTCCGCTTCGCCGGTGGTGAACTGGGTCTCGTCGAAGGCCCCCGACTCGGTGGTGGCATAGGCGGCGTTGGCACCGGTGCGGATGAACTGGGCGCCTTCAATCTCAAGGTTGCCGGCGATGTCCCAGGTGCCGCCGAGCAGCGACTCCGGAGTGGCGTTGGCGATGCCCGGCTGGCGGACTTCGCCTTCTTCGACCGGGGTGACGTTTTCCCGAATGAGGAAATGCCCGCCGGGCAGCACGCTGAGCTTGCCGGCGTTGGCGAGCAGCATGGCGTTGACCGACTCGACCATGCCGGCGGCTTCTACGGTGCCGTGATTGATCAGGCTGACCCGGTCGAGCAGGGTGTCGGTGAGCGAGAGGCTGCCCGAGAGGTCGTTGACGAGCGGGCTTTTGGCGGCCCTCGACGCGGCGAGCAGGATCGCAAGTTGCTCAGGCGGGGTGAAGTCCGAGGTACTGGGCGGCGGGGAGGTGCCAAGGAGTTTCTTCAGGGAGTCGAGATCGGGGCCGAGGAGCATCCCGCCCTCGGCGACGTCGATGGTCACGTTGCCATTGCGGTCGAAGGCACGGACGTGGAGGTTGCCGCCGACCAACGCGACGATGACCACCGACTGGTCTGCAGACGGCAGGTCTTCCACGCGCAGGACTTGGCGCAGGCTGAGGAAGTATTCGGTGACGTCGCCGATCTCGAACATCGAGCCGCAGAACATCGCGTTGGTGGCCTCGATGGCGCCGCGGTTCGAGGCCTCCAGGCAGCCGCCGAAGAGCTCGGTGTCGATGACTTGGATCGTGCTGGATGCGACGCCCAGCGCTCCGGTTTCCGTTCCGCTCGCGCGGAAGAATCCGAGGTCCCGGGTGAACGACTGTCCCGCATCCCAGCGGCTCGTTGAATCCGTCGGCCGGGGGGCGATTGCGACCAGCCCGCCTTCGGTGGCGGAAATGAGTCCACTATGCTTGGCCTCGCTGCTTCGAAGGTCGATGCCGCCGGACACGTGGACGGCCTCGATCCGGCTGCCCTCGCGGTTTTCAAAACGGTCGGCGGCGAGTGAGTAGGTGTAGCCGTCGCGGAAATTGTTGCCGGTGACGGAGGTGCCCTGCGAGCGGAGAGTTCCCTGATTAATGATCTCGTTGGCGTTCGTCTGCAGGCGCCCGCCGGGCGGGGCGGCATCGAAGATCGGGTTGGCCGAGATGGTGCCCATGTTGTTGAGGACCGACCAGCCCTCGGGCAGTTCGTTGGGTTTCAGGCCCGCGGCCGGATTCTGAGGAGCCCCACCGATCACGCCGGCGAGCTGTTTGATCGTGGTCTCCGAAAGGGCACGGTCAAAGATGGCGAAATCGTCGAATCTGCAGTTGGCCACGGGTGGTTCGCCGTAGACGTCCCGGCCAATCCAGAATTGGCTGAAGTCGCTGGGCATCGGAAGGGCGTTGGTGTCCTGGGCGATCATCTCGCCATCCAGCCAGATTTGCCTGATCGGGCCGTTCTTGACGAAGGCGACGTGGTGCCAGTCGAGGAAATCCACGGCGGTTTGGGCGGTGCTGCTGGTCCGCTGGGTGCCGGGATCAAAGCCGAGGGTCGAATAAAAGAGGGTTTTGTTTGTCGCTGGTGAATAGATCTGGAGGCCGGGAAGTGTAGGATTATTACTGGGTGAATAGCCATAAAGCGCCACTTGCGCCGTGCCGGGGGTCACCGAGGCGTTCAACTTCGACCAGTAGGCGATGGTCAGTGTGTCGGCGGCCGCGGCGGTGTTCAGTGCGGTGAGATTGGACAGCCGGGCGGTGCTGCCGGCAACGTTGGGAAAGTTAAGGGACTGGTCACCGGGATTGCCGGATCGTCCGTCGCTGACGAGGCCGGCGAAGCCGCTGGTGGTTAGTCCCGGCCCGAGAATGGGGCTATCGAAATCCCAGTAGTAGATGAGTGAGGATGGGGCGTTCTCGCGGTAGGCGTTGAGGATGGCCGAGGTTTCCGAGTTCTGCTCACCGCCGCCGGTGATGGTGTTGAAGTTGCAGAGGGTGAAGTCGCCGCTCGGGGGGGCCTCGATCGAGCCGTCGGCGACGTAGAGGGTCCCGGGACCGCAGAGCGTGCCGACTTCTCCGTAGAACTCGAGGCGGTCGCGCAAGACGATGGTGCCGGTGTTTTCCAGTAGGCCGCCGGTAATGCCCAGGGTGCCATCGAGGGAAAGCTCGGGCATGTTGTAGGGCAAGCCGCCATCCGGACGGACGTTCGCGACCTTGAGTGTGGCAACCTCAAGGTTGCTTTGGAGGCGGGGCCAGTAATAAGGCCCGAAGGGTCCCGTGAGGGGGGAATCGATCCGGGCGAGATTGCTGCCGACGGAGCCGGGCGCACCGGGATAGGCGGTTTGGGTGTTGGTGCTGAGTTCACGCCAGTTGGTCTCCATTCCCCCGGTGGGGTCACCGGGGCCATAGGGGGCGATCCAGTTGTTTTCTGCCTGCCCCAGCGCGTTGTTGGAGGCGAGGTCATTCCGCCACTGGAAGTCCGCAGGCCCGAAGGCCTGCATGGTGAACTGGAGCTTGCCCTCGCCGCGGCTGGCCAGTGGGTTGGGAGGTCCGTCGAAGACCGTGAACTCGCCAAACTTGAACTTGTGGGCGCCTTCGACGAGCGGACCGAAGTCGAGTTTTCCGACGTAGTCGACCGAGATGCCGGCCTTCAGGGCCGCGTAGTCGAGCTGGCCGATGAAGGGCAGGGAGACGAGGGCCTCAAGTTTCGGCCGGAGTTCATAAGTGATTTCGATCTCGACGGGCACCTCATTGATGAGGCTTACGGCGGGCAGCGCGAAGCAGGTGTCGTCCGGATTGCCGTCGCAGTTGGTGAGGAGGACGATCTCGTTCGCCTGTCGATCGGGCCGCCACTGGCCACTGACCAACTGACCGGCGGGATCGTATGAGGGAGAGTTGGTCGGCCAGACGAGTCGCACGCTGCGCGGGGAGGTCGAGGGGCCCGGCTCGGTGAAGGTGATCTGCGTGACCACCAGATCCCAGGTCATCTCGAAGTCGGTTTGCAGTTGGATTGCCGGGCCGATGTCCAGGGTGGCGAGGTCGTAGCTGCCCTTCAGTGGCCCTTGGCTGATGCTGGCCTCGAGCGGCGGCATGGTCTTCACCGGAATCAGGTCGGCGATGATGTCGAGCACCTTGATCTGAAGGTTCATGAGGTCCCCGGTGCCGCTGCTTCGCAGGGTGTCCGGAGTATTGAAGAGCGAGCCAACGGAAGTCGAGTTCACCGTCGGGACGTCGAGCTTGAGGCTTCCATAGTCTCCCGTGGGGCCGATCGGGATCTCCTGCATCGGGTCGAAGCTCGATTCGAGATAGGGCTTCTTCCAGAAGTCCGTCGCATTGCCCGCATTGAAGTTGAGCATCCGCACTTTTTTGGAGTCATCACGATTGAAGGACGCGATTTCGATCGCGCAGTAGCCATCACCGAGCGTGGGATCGCAGCGTGTCGAGGGTTTGAAAAGTCGCTCGCGCGAACTCGCTCCGGCCGGGAACTTCGGGTTGTAATCCGGGTCGCAGTTCCAGAAGTCGATGTCGACGGCGTCGAAGCAGCTGAAGACGCAGGCGTTGGCCTTCAACTGGGCGCGGAGATCGAAGATCAGGTCCGCGTAGGCTTCGGGAAAGGGAGGAAACTCAGTGCTGAAGCCGGACATCTTCACCGGCCCGCCGCCGACCTGGTAGCTTTCGAGGAAGCCCTCGGAGACGGTCAGCGGGATCGCCAGGCCGAAGGGATAACTGTCCGGCACGCTGATCGATGGCTGGAACGCGAGTTGGTAGTCGGCGCTGCCTCCGACACAGAGTCCGATTTCCAGTCCGAAGGCGGCCTGGACTCCGGCCGAGAGCTTGCCGCCGAACTTCGCTTCATCGAGGAGGTAGTCGACGGTGACCGTCTTGCCGACCTCCTCAGCGACGTTGATCTCCACCATATACTGCTTGAAGACGTTGAGGAAGGCGTCCTCGCCGAAGAGGGGTTGGCGGCTGGGGGCGGTGAATTCGATGAGCTCGCCCTGGACGGTTTCCGCATCGCCCGATGAGAAGCATGCAGCGATCAGGAGCGCGGAATAGAGGGCGGTCGAAGATCCGCGGGGGGGAAACGAAAGCGGCATGGAATTCTGAGGTGGCCGGAAAAGAAGCCGGACGGGTTGTTAGGATTGGCTTCATCCGGACCCAAAAAACCAGCAGTCCACGGAACTATCCCTCAGTTGTGAACTACTGCCATAGCCCGAGGGAAGACAAAAGGAAGTGATCGGTTGCGACAGTAGTTGAACTTACGAACTCCTTGATCATCTTGCTGCCCCAAGAATCCGCGACGTATTTGCTTGCCCAGGATGTCATGGCATTCGGCGCGTGCAGTTGATCCGAGTTTCATAGCGCGTTAGGAAACCGAATAGGGTTACAGGGCCGATTCCCTAGAGCCCGAGTTCTTCACGAAATGCGTCAAAGAGGGGGTCTTTGGTTTCCTCTGTTGATAGGTCCGGCTTCGGTGACTCTCTGGGAATGGTCTGCTCAAGAGTCTCCGCGATGTAGCGTGAAATGGGGATGCGCATGCGTGCGGCCCGGGCGACGATTCGAAGAAGGAGAGGGCGGGGGAGATCGAGCGTGGTCTTCATTTTCGCAGGTAGGGGTTTTCAGCGGAGGAAGTTTCCCTCTCGGGTGAGCGGTTTGAGGTCGTGGTAGGTGGCGTCTCTTTCGTCACGAGCGATTCGGTGAAGGTCTCGCTCCAGTGTTCGAGGAAGAATTTCTTTTCGTTGGTGAGGAATTTGTCGGACTGACCAAGGATGGGACGGAGCGAGGTCGTGAGTTGCAGGGTCACGAGCAGGAAGATGATGCTCCAGATGGTCATCGGGCTCTTCTGGGTGGTGCCGTGTTCCTTGAGGACGGTGGTGATGAAACGGAAGGCGAAGGTCAGGGCGATGAGCCAGGCACCGACGGCAAGCGATCCCATGAAGCCGAAGGAACTGGTGCCCTGCGCGAAGATCCAGATGGCAGGCGCGAAGCCGAGTAGCAGCAACCCGGCGAGGGCGAGCATCCCTCCGAGGGTCGCGGCAAGACGTGTGGCCGAGGCTTGGCAGCCGGCCAGCGAAGAGAAGATGTAGAGGCTCGGGAAGCAGATGATGCCGGCAAAGAGCAGACCTGCGCCGATTTTCAGCGGTGCGGCCCAGAGCTGGGCACCGTAGGAGAAGGTTCCGAGGACGAAGCCAAACACCAGCATCGAGACGAGCGCCAGCAGAGCGAAGTTCCGCAAGGCGCGAGTTCCGCCGGAAGCCTGATGGCTTGCGAGTTCGGCCGGGCGCCGGAGAAGGGCTTCGAAGAGATCGCGGATGTTCGGGATTTCGGGAAGGGGCGGCAGCGTCCTTGGAGCTGGCGGTGGTGTGGCCGGGTCGGGAGGAGGCGAATCAGCTGAGGAGTGTGGCGTGTCGTTCATGGTCGTTTGATGCTTGGAGAGTTTCTGCGGCTTTCGCGTATGAGAATCAGGGCGAAGAAGCAGGAGATGAGGATCGTGACGGCGGTGATGGGCAGGCTTCCATCGGGAAGCATCCGCCAGACATGGAGAATGGATCGCCAGACGGCTTCGGCAAAGTTGCCAGTCATGGGGTCTTCCCGCAGGAAGGCGACCTCAAGGTTGGGCGACCCGAAGAAGGGTCGGAAGATCCACGAGAACTGCATGCCGAGGAAGGCGTTGCCGGCGATCCAGGCAGCGAGGGTGGCGCGGGCTACATTACTGGAAACGCAGTAGTTGTGGAGAAGGTTTGAAAGGCGAAGCACACCGATGACGCCGGCGATGGCGATCAGGGCGGTGTGGAACAGCAGGTAGGTGGCATGCGCGGTTGAAGCCGAGGGCGAATCCGGTGCCGGAGCATTGAGGGCAAAGAAGAAAGTGACCGGTGCAATCGACCCAAGGATCAGCGCGGAGATGGCAAAGGCACCCAGCAAGGCATGGAGTGACTGCTTGAAGCCCAGATTGCTGCCGAGGAGCAGACCCAGCAGGCCGTTCAGCAGGCCGTTGAAGCCAAGCGTACACGCGATCAGAAGCGGCATTTTGAGCGCCACGTAGGCGCCCATCAGCGGAGATCGCCAAAAGCCGACGGTGAATCCGTAGAGTCCGAATCCGAGGGCGGCAATGATGGCTGTGCGGCCGATGACGACTCCTCTCGATTGCTCGAGGGTGCGGGGTTCGGGGCTGAGGAGTTCTCGCATCGGTTCATCTCCATGGAAGGCCTGACCGATGAAGAGAAGATGAACGCGCGGTGAAAAGTCGCCCTTCAGTTCGAAGCTTGTGGCAAGATGAGCGTGGCGAGGGTGCCGGTGGACTCGCTGGAGTCGAGGGCGATGGTGCCGTGGTGAAGTTCGACGGCTTCCTTGACGAGGGTGAGACCGAGGCCGGTGCCTTTGCGGCCGGCCTTGAGGTGGCGCAGTGAGAAGAAGCGCTCGAAGATTTTCTCTTTTGCATAATCCGGAATGCCGGGTCCGCGATCGTGAACGGTGAGGATGTGCTCGTCGTCCTTGTGGCTGAGGGTGATCTCGACGGCTTCTCCGTTGGGGGAAAAGTCGATGGCGTTCTCCAGGAGATTGGTGACGGCGGCGCGGATGATGAAGGAGTCGCCGCAGACGAGCAGCGGGTGCTCGGTGGGGGTGAAGTCGAGCTGGACGCCGGCAAGCTCGGCCATCGGCTTGGCTTGCTCGATGGCCCGCCCGACAGTTTCGCGGAAGTCGAAGGTCTGGGTCGCGTCGAGACGGGATTTGCCTTCAAGGGCGGAGAGTTCGAGGAGGCGGTTGAGGAGGCGTTCGGCACGGACGGACTCCGCGTGGATGTTGGCGAGGAAGCGCTTGCGATCCTCGATCGGCATTTCCTCATTGAGGAGCTCGGCGGCGCCCTGGATGGCGGCGAGCGGGCTTTTCATTTCGTGGGTGAGGTTGCGGACGTAGCGCTCGGCATACTGGCGGCCTTCGAGGGCCTCGCGCATGGATTCGAGGGCGTTGGCGAGGGTGTTGACCTCGCGACCGGCACCGAGCTTGGGTAGGGTCGGTCGCTTGCCCTGCTCGATGGCCCTGGCGTAGTCGGTCAGACGGCTGATCGGGCGGTACTGCCAGACGAAGACAACAATCACGAGGAAGAGGATGCCTCCGCCGATGAGCCAGGTCCCGGACCAGATTTCGAACTCCCGCCTTCTGACGATGGGGAGGACGTCGGACTGGGGTTTGTAGGCGGTCAGGACTCCGAGAGGCTCCTCGGAGGTGCCGATGAGGGCACCGATGTAGAGGATTGAAGACGTTGCGTTCTTTTCGTCCTGCCTGCTACTACGTGCGCCGTATTCTCCGCGCAGGGTGAGGGCGACGTCGCGCATGTCGGAGAGGTCCATGCCTTCCCGTTTGCCTTCATCGGAGTCAAAGATGACGATGCCTTCGATGTCGGTGACGTAGACTCCCATGCCGACGGTGGTCTTGAGGTGATTGTAGATCCTGGCTTCAAAGGTCCGCTCTTGGGCGTCGGCGAAAGCGCTTCTGAAACGTTCGGGCTCGAACCCACCGTTCCTGGTGTCGCTTTCGACAAAAGCCGCGAGGATGTGGGCGGCGTCGACCATGCTTTCCTCGGTGGCTTGGAAGGTGCGCGGCTCGACCTGGGCGAGTTGCTGTCGGACGAGCAGGTAGAATCCGGACCCGATGATGAGGGCAATGACGAAGAGGGTAACGCGGGTGACGCGAGTGACGCCGGTAAAACGCATGAGATGGGATGGGCTTGGCTTCAGGGATCATTCAAGTCCCTGCTTACGACGCGGGCACATAGGCGTAACCCAGGCCGCGGCGGGTCTGGATGAGGTCTTCGGTGCCGGGTGAGGCCGAGCGGAGTTTGGCGCGGATGGTCTTGATATGGGCGTCGATGGTGCGGTCGGTGACAGCACCCGGATCCTGCCAGGCGTGATCGAGGAGTTGGTCGCGAGTGAAGACGCGGTTCGGCTGGCGAAGGAAGACGAGGATGAGTTTGTATTCGTGGGCGGTGAGGTCGAGTGGGGAGCCGGCACAGACGATGCGCATCGATTTTTCGTCGTGGGCGAGGTGGGAGTTGGAGATCGGTGCGGCAGACGAGTTGGAACGTTCGTCGCGCCCTTGGTCGGCGCGACGCATGATGGCCCGGACGCGGGCAACGATCTCGCGCGGGCTGAAGGGTTTGGTGACGTAGTCGTCGCCACCGAGTTCGAGTCCGAGGATGCGGTCGACTTCGCCATCGCGCGCGGTGAGGAAGAGGATGGGAACGGAGGAGCTTTCGCGGAGTTGCTTGCAGACTTCGAGGCCGGTGATGTCGGGCAGGCCGATGTCGAGAATGACGAAGTCGAAAGGCTGATCGGCGTGGAACTCAAGCGCGTCGCGGCCGGTGAGGGCGTGTTCGACTTCGAAGCACTCGGTTTTGAGGGCGTAGATGATGGTGTCGGCGATGGCCGGTTCGTCTTCGACGAGAAGGATGCGTGGCATGTGACGAAAATTGGCAGGGTTGGGTGAAGGGAGGATGTGGGCTTTGTGAAAAGTGAGCGATTCGGAAGCGGGGAATCTCCAATATCCAGCAAGGAACTTCCAATATTCAATTCTGGTAAAGTGGCTCCTCCGGTGGATTGAAGATGGTTTCTGGCGGAGTGGCCATCTTAGCTTGGCGTCGGGCCTGACTTGGGTGGGTGGGAATCCGGTGAAAAAACAGGCGGGAGTTCGTCGGATTTTGGTGTTTGATATCCGGGTGATGCTGGAAACCAAGCTGAACGATGGAACGTCTGTGGTGGCCCGGCCCTTGGGTCTGGCGGATCGTGCCAGCTTGGCAGAGGGCTATCGACGGCTGTCTCCGGATTCCCGCTATCAGCGGTTTTGGGTTCGAACGGGCGGGGTTATTGGCGACAAAATGCTGGATCGGATGCTGGCGGGTTCGGCGGAGGAGCACGGGCTGTGGGCGGTGCTCGATCCGACGAGGGAGTTTCCCGGGTTGGGGGCCGCGAGCTTCTGGCGATCCGGTGAGGAGGGAGATGAGGCGGAATTTTCCTGCACCGTTCTGGATGAGGATCAGCGTCGCGGAGTGGGAACGCTGCTGCTCGCGATCCTCTGGTTGGTGGCCTTTCGGCAGGGCATCCGTCACTTCGTCGGCTATACCATGCCTGAGAACACCTCGGCGATTCGCTGGATGCGTGATACCGGGGCGGAGGCGGAGTGGGATGGTTACAAGGTGATCTTTCGCTGGGATCTCTCGTCATTGGATAGCATCCCGGCCTCTACGGCGGGAGTGATGCTGGCGGAGCGCCTCGCGGAGTTATCACCAGCCTTGCTTGAATCTTAGCGCGGTCGCAGCGCAACTTCAGGAGGTGGACTTGGTCATCTCCGACTCGCCGAGGATGCTCTTGGCTTCGGGGAGGTAGCGTTTCTTGAGTCCGAACTGGCGCACCGCATGCCGTTGGAGATGAGCGATGGCTTCTTTGGGATCATCGGTGAAGAAGATGAGTTCCGGATCGTCCGGACTGATGGTTCCGGCTTCGGCCATCTTGTAAACAAAGTCCATCAGCGGCTGCCAATAGTCCTTGCCCATCAGAATGATCGGAAAGTTTCGTAGTTTGCCGCACTGAATCAAGGTCATGGTTTCGAACATCTCATCCATCGTTCCGGCACCGCCTGGCAGCACGACGAAAGCGTAGGAGTACTTTACGAGAATGGTTTTGCGGGTGAAGAAGTAGTGCATGTCGACCGAGCGATCGACATAGGGATTGATGTGCTGTTCGAAGGGAAGTTCGATGTTGACACCGATGGAGCGCCCGCCGGCTTCGTGGGCACCGCGGTTTCCCGCTTCCATGATGCCGGGGCCTCCGCCTGTGATGACGGTGAAGCCAAGTTTGGCGACTTCCGATCCCATGGTGCGTGCGAGTTCGTAGTAGGTGGTGCCGGGCTTGGTGCGTGCCGAACCGAAGATGGTGACGGCGGGTCCCGCGAAGTGGAGGGTGCGAAAGGCTTTGATGAAGTCCCAGGAGACACGAAACAGGGTGCCGAGTTCCCGGAGCCTGGACTTTGGGCCGGAGAGCAGTGAGCGATCGGGCGACTCGAGTTCAAACTGCAACTGCTCACGAATGGCAGCTTCGTCGACGGGATCGGTTGCCGGGCAGTCGGGACAATCAGGTGCGGTCATGAAGGCCATTCCTAACATGAGAGCCGACAGGTTCCAGCATCAGACATGGCATCTCGTTAAGTCCGTCGTTGGTGGGATGGGGTGATAAAACTACGTAATTTTTGAACTCGGAAAGAAGCTCGCAGAGGTGGTTAATGTTCGGCAAAGCTTAAGTAATCTTTGAAGCAAAAAGCTCCAAAGATCTTGGTTTATCCAGAAACTTTTAAAAAGTTAGCATTACTTAAATTTCAACTTGATTGTTTGAGTTTTGGGGACGATGTGTCGCTCGATCGCGTCTTGAGAATTCCCCCTTGCTTACGATTATGAAGTTCATCTTTTTACTGCCTCTGGCACTACTATTGAGCGGTGTTGCCTACGGCCAACGTTTCGAGTTCAACAGCGTCTCCGGAGTGAATTCGGCGACGGATGATTCGATCGACGGCTGGTCCATTTCCGACACGTTTCTGGGTCAGGAGTTTAATGGTTACAGCGGGGAGCTGGCTTTGATATTTGCGAACGACGAAGATGTTCCGGGCGGCATCGGGACGCCGCGCGGGACCTTTCGTGGCGATACGGGTGGGGCCTATGCAGGCAAGCTCGGGCTGGTGGTGTTTTGCACCGATCCCAATACGGAGTTCAAGAGTTCGTCCAGTCCTTCGGTGAAGTTCACTTACGAGGCGCATAGTTTGTCATCGGCGGAACGTCGTTATCTGACGGAAGGAGTGAGCGGTTACCGGGCGGGTGGTTTGTTGCGTGCGGCCTACCTCATTGAGACTTTCTATGATCAAGCGCATGCAGCTGGTGATCTACAAGCGGCCTCATTGCAGTCGGCGATTTGGGAAGTGCTTACCGACGGCACCCCGAGCTTGGCCCCAGGTCAGGGTAACTATTTTTTACGCAACGACACGGGTTTGGGCGTCATCGATCTTCGATCCGATGAGATGATTGCGGAGACCAATTCCTGGTTCGCTGCCGCGATTGCGGACGACTGGGGTGGAGCTGGTTACGATCCGGGCAACCGGGTGGCGTTCTGGTTGGACCCGACGAATGTAAATCTCAATCAGTCGGTGATTTCTCTCAATCCCGATACCAATTCGCTCATTCTCGTTCCAGAGCCTAGCAGTGCCCTGCTGGTAATGTTGGGAGGAGTGATGCTTGCGGGTCGGCGTCGGCGTCTTGCCATCTGAGTTCGGGTGGAAGGGAGCCCTTTGTCCCAAGCGCCGAACATGATCGCCGTCGTTCGCTGGGGAGGTGGGCCGATCGCCGAAGGGGTCCGGGTTTACCAAGCGGATGATTGCTGCCTGGTACACGAGGACGGGATCGAACCGCCGACCGCCCCGGTGTAAACGGGATGCTCTACCGCTGAGCTACTCGTGCATTGAGTCAGGCTGCTGGGGGGAAATGAGCCGGATCACGAGGTCGGGTGCAAGTGCGAAAATGGAGGTTTTCTCAGAGGGCGATCGAGCCAGGGAAGAATCGGACCAGGATGGATAGGATAAATGGGATGAAGGCACTGAGATCCAGAAATCCTCAGGTTTTTCATCGTGAGTGGGCCAAGTGCTGTCAGTTGATCGCGGACGATGACTCCAGAATCCGATCCATCTTTTCTCCATTCTGGTCCCAAAATACACTCAGTAGGAGTTGGTTTTCCCTTAGCTTGGTTGCCCTGGCTTTTCCCATGGAGTTGACAAGTTTGAGCTGATTGGTCGAAGAAGCTTGTCGGGTCGGGCTTGCGGGTGAGGTCCAAGGGTGGTTGTTTTGAACTTCGAATGCATCTGCGCTTTACCGACAAGGAACTCGCGACACTGGTGGAGATGGTGAGTCTCGCGACGAGTGTGGCGATGTGGAACCGCAAGCCCGGCGCGGAGGAGGGTTTGGCGGCATTCGAGGGAATGGAGCAGAAGATTCTCGAAAAGGTGAAGCACGCGGGGCAGGGAAGCCTGATTGAGTTCGATGAGGAGAAACAGGTCCATCAGGTGAGTCTTGAGTATCAGGAAAGTTCCTTCTTTCAGGAGTGCTACGATGAGTTTCGTAATGAGTGTTTCTGGGAAGAGCTGGTGATTCGTCTGGCGGATCGTGATCTGGCGAGGGTGATCGGTAAGTCGGCCTGGGAGAACCTCACGGAAGAGCAGCGGCGCGAGCGGACCGAGAAGATCGAGAAGCGCTACTGGGAGGAGCTCACCACGAACGGTATTGATCGCGTTGCGGTGATTTTTCCGCCCGGCGAGGGATAGAATCGAAGGATTCGCAGCTGTCGGGAGGAGTCTGCTTGGAGCGGCCCTCTTTTTTACTCAGAGACGTCCGGGTAGGAGCCGAGGAGCTTGACCATTGAGCAGTGCTTCTCGAGTTCGCCGAGGGCTTCCGTGACTTCTTTGTTCTCACAATGGCCGGCGAGATCGACGTAGAAAACGTATTCCCAGTCCTTGCGCTTTGAAGGGCGGGATTCGATTTTCGACATGTTGATGTCGAAGTGTTCGAAGGCCTGAAGGGCGCGAACCAGCGAGCCCGGCCGGTCATGAATAGCGAAGAGCATCGAGGTGCGGTCGTTGCCGGTGGCCGGGCAGGTTTTTTCCCCGATGACCAGGAAGCGGGTGGTGTTGGTGGCCCGGTCTTGAATGGCTTCCTCAAGCATGGTGAGACCGTTCATTTGGGCGGCCAGCGCGCCCCCGAGAGCCGCGGCTCCTTCGTCCGCCTTGTCGCGTGCGATCTGGGCGGCGCGGGTGGTGGAGGAGACTTCAACCAGATCAGCTTTTGGGAAATTCTGAAGGATCCACGAGCGGCACTGACCGAAGACCTGGGGGTGAGAGTAAAGGGTCTTGATTTCTTCCTTGGGAATCGAGGCCATCAGTCCGTTCTCAATGCGGAGAAGAATCTGGGCGCAGATCTGGAGGTTGGAATCGACGAAGAGGTCGAGGGTGTGGGAGACCGCGCCCTCGGTGGAGTTTTCGATCGGGACCACGCCGTAGTCGGCCTTGCGTCGTGTCACTTGGTCGAAGACCTCGGCAAAATTCGGCTGGGCACTGTAGGCCACCGAGTGTCCGAACTTCTTGATCGCGGCTTGATGGGTCCAGGTGCCTTCAGGTCCGAGGTAGGCGATTTTCAGATCATCTTCCAGGGCCAGGGCAGCCGACATGATTTCGCGGTAGATTGCGCGGATCGATTTTTCAGGCAGGCGTCCCTTGTTGATTTCAATCAGCTTGCGCAGCAGGGCTTCTTCGCGCTCCGGGGCGTAGATTTGAAGGTTGTCACGCTTCTTGACGACCCCCACTTCGTGGACGAGGTCGGCACGTTCGGAGAGCAGGTCGAGCAATTGACCGTCAATCCGGTCGATTTCCTTGCGGATGTCGTCGAGATTCACGCTTCGGCTTTCTGGGTTTCGTCTTGGGGAGCTTCGTCGGCAGCTTCTTCGCTGGCATTCGGGGCTTCGTCAGCATCTTCAGTGCCTTGCTGCGCTTTCTTATCGGCGGCGCTGAGCGCGAGTTGTTCCTCGGAGGAGGCCTCGTTGGTTTCGTCCTTGGGCTCCGGGAGTTTGACCTTGCGAAGCTCTCCAGCGTTCGGGAGATCATCGATCGAACGAATCCCGAAGTGTTCATAGAACAGCCCGGTGGTTTCGTAGAGCAGAGGGCGACCAGGAAGGTCGGCCCGGCCGCCGATGCGGACGAGCTCGCGATCGAGAAGTTTCTGGAGCATGCCGTCGCAGGAAACGCCGCGGACGGCTTCGATGGCGGCTTTGGTGATCGGTTGGCGGTAGGCGACGATGGCCAAGGTTTCCATCGCGGGGGCGCTGAGTCGCTCGGGTTTCCGGCCGGGAAAGAGCTGTTTGACGAAGTCACCGTAGTCCACACGAGTGAAAATCCGCCAACCCTTGGCGCCTTCGCGGAGGCTGAAGGCACGTTTGGTTTCATCGTAGGCCCGGTTGAGCTCGGCGATGGAGGCGATGATTTGTTCCTCGGCGACGGCGGCCAAAGCGCCCATCCACTCCGGGAGTGGCTCCACAGTTTCGCCCTCCTCGGTCTTGCGGGCGAGGATATCCTCGGCTTCGGCGACGCGGGCGCGTACCAGACGGGCGATTTCTTCAGACGAAAGGGGTTCGTCTGAGGACGTAACGAGTGCTTCAACGATCGAGCTCAATTCCATGGCGGGGGGCGCAGCTTAGGTGGCCCGGTGGCCATTTCAAGCGTGTCGAGCGAAAGGATGGATTCAGCGAAGGAACTGAACTTTCAACTTGCAGGGGGGGATAAGAGTCGATATTCGACCGCGCCCTATCTCCGTCAGGCGATGAAAGATCTGCTTTAGGCGCGACGTTTCCGACTACCTTATCCCAATGGCTGCGAAAAAAAAGACCACGAAAAAGACTGCTTCCAAGAGTGCCCCGAAAAAGGCGGCGAAAAAGGTGGTAAAGAAGAAAGCAAAGGCTCCAGCCGAAAAGGTGACCAAAAAAGTGACCAAGAAGGTGGCCAAGAAGGTGGCCAAGAAGGTGGCCAAGAAGGCGCCTAAGACCGTGGTGAAAAAGGCGGCAAAAAAGGCTGCTCCAGTCAAGAAAGTGGCCAAGAAGTCCGTGAAAAAGGCGTCTCCCACGAAAAGTGCGACCGCAAAGGAGGCTCCTGTAGTGGCGGAAGCTCCAGCGAAGCCCAAAGCCCCGGTCAAACCGAAAGCTCCGGTGAAGCTGACCGCATTTGCCGTCAAGCAGCGCCAACGGCTCCTCGATTTGCGGGATGAGTTGGTGGATGCGATGTCCGGCGTGGCCGGCGAAATCAGGGATAGTGCGTCTGGGAGCGATGCTTCCGGTAGCGGCATGCACCAGGGTGATGCGGGAAGCGACGCTTATGACCGTGATTTCGCGCTCAGCATGCTGGCGAAGGAACAAGACGCTCTCTATGAGATCGAGCAGGCTCTCAAGCGGGTCGACCGGGGAGCTTACGGCATTTGTGAAATTTCCGGGGCGAAAATTCCCCAACCCCGCCTCGAAGCCCTGCCTTTTGCCCGTTTAACGGTTGATTGTCAGGCCAAATGGGAGCGGGATTACGGCAACCAGCGCTTCCGTCCGGCGTCGGAAATCGGCTTCAGCAACGGTCATTATCCCGATGAGGACGATTCCAGTTCAGTTTCTCTTGACGCAGAGGATTAGTTTCCTAGTCTCCGCGCCCCCCGAGTCTTTACCGATTTTTCCATGCCACGCGACATCATCACACTCGAATGCACCGAAGCACGTGCGGAAGGCAAATCGCCTTCACGCTATGTGACCACGCGCAACAAGAAGAGCCTTCGCACTCCAGGCCGATTGGAGAAGGTGAAGTTTAATCCTGCTCTCAAGCGCCGGACCATCCACCGCGAACTCCGCTAACAAGTCATGTCTGAACCAAAGCCCGTTCAACGCCGAATCAATTTCCGTAAGGCGAACCGCAAGATGCCGACCCGTCGGCATGATATTCCCGTCGAAAAGGTGGAATACAAGAACCCAGAGCTTCTTTCCAAGTTCACGTCCGAGACCGGCAAGATTTTGCCACGTCGCGTAACCGGGGTCTCTGCGAAACTGCACCGTCGTATTTCCCGCGAGATCAAGCGCGCACGCGCTGTGAATCTGATGCGCTGATCGGCGGTTTCCACGAATTCCGACGAGGAAGCCTGCCCGCTGAACGCGGCAGGCTTTTTCTTTTTTCAATGAAGGAGCTCAAGGACACTCAAAACGAGCGCGACGATCGCCAACTGCCCATCGACCGGGTCGGAGTGAAAGGACTCCGCTTTCCGGTTGAGGTCAGGGACAAGGACGGCTCGGTCCAGAGGACCGTCTCCACCGTTGCTCTGGCCGTGGACCTGCCGGAGCATTACAAGGGGACGCACATGAGCCGTTTTGTGGAGGCGATCAATTCGCATGGTGGCTGTCTTGATGTTCGGTCCATGGCGGCTTTGCCCAAAGAACTGCTTGCCCGCCTTGATGCGGGCAAGGCGCATGTGGAGTTTCAGTTTCCGTTCTTCCGTTCGAAACCCGCGCCGGTGACGGGCAAGCCGGGGATGATGGACTATGAGGTCCGCTTCGAGGTCGAGGCGATGCGCGATGGTCCCATCGACTTCGTGGTGACCGTGATGGTGCCTGTGGCGACCCTTTGTCCCTGCTCAAAAGAGATCAGCGATCGGGGGGCTCACAATCAACGTGGCGTGGTGACCTATTCGGTGCGTTTTCGTGAGCCGGTTTGGATTGAGGATCTTATCGATCTGGTGGAGCGTTCGGCGAGTTGCGAACTCTACAGTCTTCTGAAGCGGCCGGATGAAAAGGCGGTTACCGAGCGAGCATATGACAACCCCGTCTTCGTTGAGGATCTGGTGCGCAACGTGGCCTCGCGCTCGGAGGCCCACGAAGAGATTGTCTGGTACCGGGTGGAAGCGGAGAATTTCGAATCGATTCACAATCACAATGCCTACGCCGTGATCGAGAAGAAGATCGAATGATCTCGAACTACGTTCGATCCAGTAGCATTATCTGGTTCGTCTGTTCTGGATAATCAGTGCAAGGCTGGTCAGGGCGCAGGCAATGAAGTTGGTCAGGGCGAGTGCCGCAGCATCGACGTTCAGAGTGGAGACGTAGTCGTCCTTCCAGGGCTTCTTTTCAGCGAGGAAGATGCTTGACCGTCTTCCGAGTTCTTCGTTTCGGTAGTCCGTGCGGAAGGTTTCGGCTTCGCGGACGAGGAGGTCGATGCGGTTGTTGACGAAGAACTCCGAGAGCGGGACGGTGTCCGGAGAATCCGGCCAGATCTCGAGGGATTCGATTTCGAGTCGGGTTCCGCCCCGTGCAAGTCCGGTGAGTTCGGTGGCAAATTCGTCGGCTTCTTTCGCATTGGTGGCTCCCGCTGCGACCAGGGTCCGCAATGCGGTCTTCAGGAGATCGAAGCGCATCTCGACGGCGGGATCCAGGGGGGGCGGGAGTTGTTTGATCGTTTCCACCCGCCGCTGGATCCGGATCCTTTCAAGGTCGAAGGGATTGCGGGTGGCCTGAGTGATGACCATCGCTTCATAGGCAAAGCGGAGGGGCATGATTTTGGCGGGGACGGGTGTGCCGCCCCGCTCCCGCTCGATGCCGGCATTTTCGAAGAGGCCGCGATTCATTTCCCGGAAGGGAACGAGTGCCCCGGCGAGCAGCATCTGCGGGACGAGCAACAGCGGCACGGCTGTTAGAGCCGCGCGTTCACTGCGCACGAGAGCAGAGACGAGAAGGGCGAGCGAGGTGCCGGTGCAAGCGGTCAGCGTCATCCACATCCATTGATCGAAGAGGGTCCCCTTGATCTCCAGCATCTGGTGCCCGACCGTGGTGTAGATCAGGCATTGGATTGCGGCAACGAGTGCGAGCGAGACGAATTTCGCGGCGACGTAGAGAGTGGGACTGCGCCGGTAATTGCGTTCCCGACGCAGCATCGGGCGGTCGCGAAGAATCTCGGTGGCCGAATTTGTCAGGCCGAGGAACATGGCGACGGTGGCCGAGAGAAACAGGTAGGCGGGGATATGGAGGGCGGTTGAGAAACGGTAGGCCCCCTCGGGGGATGAGCGGAGGGTGAGCGCGATCAGCGCTGCCAGTAGTGGTGCCTCAATCAGGGATGAGTAGATGGTTCCGCGGTTTCGGAACTTGGAAAGCAAGGAGCGCATCAGCTGCGTCTTGAAAACGCTGAAACCCTGTTTGATGGTTTGGCGACGGGCGCGACTGGTGGGTCCTGAAGCGACGAGTTCCGGCAGGGCGTCGATGCGCGAAGGCGGTGGGTTGCTTCCAAGTGATCGGATCAGCGCCCGGCTTTCAAATCGCTCCTGCCAGAAGTTGGCGGAGAAACGTCGTGTCGCCGCCGGGCTCTGGCCACCACCGATCTGAGCGAGCGGTGTCTCGAGAATATCAAAGACGAAATCAGCACCGAGTCGGCCGCTGGCGGCGACACCCGGATGGGAAATCGCAAGGCTTTCGCTGGCTTCCTGGAAGTATTCGATCATGCCCGAGGGCGAGCCGAAGAAGGCCAGCCGTCCGCCGTTGTCGAGAAGCAGGACCTTGTCGAAGAGTCGCAGGACATTGGCTCCGGGGCGGTGGAGGGAGGCAATGACGATCTTGTCGCGCGCCAGTGAGCGCAGGGTTTCCGCGACGTGCTCGGAGTCCTTTGAGGAAAGCCCCGAGATGGGCTCGTCGAAGAGGAAGACTTCCGCGGCGCTGCCGAGATCGAGGCCGAGATTCAGACGACTGCGTTCGCCACCGCTCAGGGTTTTTTCGCCGGGTGCGCCAACCCGTCGGCGGGCGATGGCTTGAAGACCGAGTTCGGCAAGGATGGCGTCGGCCCGGCGGTCGACTTCCGACGCCGGTAGTGAGGCTCGCCTGATAGCCGTGGCATGTCGCAGATGCTGCCGGACGGTGAGCTGGGGGTTGAGCGCTTCCTCCTGCGGCATGTTGGAGATGAAGCGGATCAGCTCTTCCCGGTATTCGTAGAGGGAGGTGTCGTTGAGCCGGACTTGTCCACGGGTAGGCTTCAACTGGCCGGCAAGCGTTGCAAGCAGCGTGCTTTTGCCGCTGCCACTGGGACCGATGATGCACATCATTTCGCCGCGCCGGACTTCGAAAGAAACATTGTCGAGCGCACGGGATTCCGGGCCGAAGTCGTGGATGAGGTCATCGACCCGGAGCGTCTCAATGAGGTTTCGTTCCTCCTCGATGATGCCTTCGCTAAATCGGCATCGGAGGGCCTGAGTGCGCGACAGGCGGACGACGGAACCCTCGTGAAGTTCCGCTGAACTGCGAACTGGGGTGCCATCGGCGATGACGGGCCCGGCAGCTTCGCGAATGAACAAATCGCCCGTTCTTTTTTCTGGATCAATCCTGACTCGGAGGACGACGCGTGGGGCGAGTCCTGGACTGAGCAACAGGTCGCCCCGTTCCAGGACCGAGGGATCGTTAGAGACCCGAAAATCACGCTGGTCGGCAGTCAGTCGAAATCGGCCGCCGGCTTCCGCGGCGCGCTTGCGCAGGACATCAAGGGATGAAGAGAATCCATGCTCGCCGCTGAGCCTGTCATGGTGGTCGCAGATGACCGGCAGTCCGGGAATCAGAGGGCCATGGCCACTGATGATCGTGGCCGTTGGTCTTAGTGCTTCGACCTCTGCATGCAGACCGAAACGGATGCGCACGGTGCTCTGCCGGCTGCGCGTTCTTTCGCTCGTCCATCCTTCCTCACTGCTCGCGAGGAAAATGGTCGAGTGATTGCCGGTGAGGGCGACATTGAGAAAGAAAATGAGGTCTTCGCAGGTGAGGGTCCAATCGGGAACCACCAGCTGCTGGCGCGCGCGCATGCGCAGGAAGTTTCCGGACTCGAGCGAACGTCCGCGGACCCAGAGCGGGGCTTGTCCCGTATTTCTAACCAGCACCAGATCCGCTGCTCGATAGACGCGGAAGGCGTGGTTTTCCGCGCTTGCCGGCAGGCGGATGTCTGACTCTGCCGTGGTGTCGAAGATCACCCGCTCGAAACCAACAGGACGGTCGAGAGGATTGGTGCCCATTTCGGTAAGGATCTGGCGTGCGTGATCCGGACGCCCGAGGCGGCGCATGAAAACCTCGAATGCCGAGCGACTGCGCTCCGTGCGGCCAACGGCATCGACCAAGGTGTAGAGTTGAAGGCCGACCGCCATGATCTGGGGGTCGTCGAGGGTCTCCCGCAGATCCGCCGCCGTGCTGGCCAGCGGCTTGGGGTCCCTGACCGCACGCTGAACCCGCCGTGCCAGCCAGCTGTGGTCGGCTTCCGGAAAGGCGCTGCGGAGGAGGTCCAGAATCAAATCCGCCTCGCCGGGGTCAAGCCGACCGTCCAAGGTGGCGAAGCCGGCGAAGGCTTCGACCATCATGCCGAGAACTCGTCCGCCAGTCGCATCCGGAGCCCGGCGCCTTGCCCACAAGCTGCGGAAGCCCCTGCCGGCAAGTGGCGTGGGAGATGGGGGCTCGGTGGGCTCGGCGGGCATCCGGCGAATGCTTCCTGATGGCGGGGGTGGGGGCAAGGCTTGGGAGAAAAAAGGGGGTTTCCTTTCCGCGCGGCGTCGCTAGTCTCCCGCGCCTTTGCACGAGACGATGAAGCGTGCTAGACTCCCGACGCGGCGGGAAAAATCCGCCTCTCATTCAATACCATGCCAGAATCGCCTCAACAACGTCCACCCGAGGGTCCCAATGGCCAACGCGGGCCGACCGAAACCCCCGGATTCAATTGGCGCCTGGCAATCTTGCTGGGAGCCGCCTTTGTGATCCTTGGAGTTGCTTTCTTCAATAATGGGTCAACGAAGCCAAAATCACTAAGCTACAGCGAGTTCCGCAAGAAGTGGGACCAGGAGCTGATCGTTGTCGATGACGCCAAGCGTCCGCTTCAGGTGGTCACGGCAGAAGGCGCGGCCGATGCGAAAATCACGGGCTGGTATGAGCCCATGCCGACGGTCGAGGAGGGATCCGGCAGCTCCGAAGTGGTGGCCTTGAGCTTCGGTCGACGCACGCCTCAGGAGGAAGAGGTCAATGATTTGCTCAAGGAAATCATTCCCAACAGGGTTCACTCCGAATCGCTTCCGGAAGATGTTCTCAAGGACGCGAAAATCATCACCATGAAGGAGTTTCGCAAATTCATGGCGTTTGGATACTTTGAACCTTCGAACCCGAGGCAGCCGCTGACGCTTTACACGACGCCGTATGACTCGGTCCTTGTGGGCACGGTGGTCGTGCCGACGACGGTTGCTGCCGTCGCTGATGCGGATGGCAAGACTCCCGGGCCGACCGAGTTTACGGTCGATACCTCGATGTATCTTTTGGACTCGGAACTTCGCAATTTGCTGAACGAGGATGCCAAGTTTTACCGCAACACCGACATGCTCGGTAAGGCGATCATCACCTTCCTTCCGGTGCTGCTGATTGTCCTGTTGCTGTTCTTTTTGTTCCGCCAGCAGATGAAGGCAGCGGGCCGTGGCGCCATGTCATTCGGTAAGAGCAAGGCAAAGATGCTGACCCGGGATCACAACAAAGTGACCTTCAAGGACGTGGCCGGCATTCAGGAAGCCAAGGAAGAACTCTGGGAAATTGTGGATTTCCTCCGTGATCCCCGGAAATTTCAAAAGCTCGGTGGATCGATTCCGAAGGGCGTATTGATGGTCGGAGCTCCAGGCACCGGTAAGACCCTGCTCGCTCGTGCGATCGCGGGTGAGGCGGACGTTCCATTCTTTTCCATCTCAGGTTCTGACTTCGTTGAAATGTTCGTTGGCGTGGGTGCTTCACGTGTCCGTGACATGTTCGAGCAGGGCAAGAAGCACGCCCCGTGTCTGATTTTCATCGATGAGATCGACGCCGTCGGCCGCCATCGCGGTCATGGCATGGGTGGTGGTCACGATGAACGTGAGCAGACGCTCAACCAGTTGCTGGTTGAGATGGACGGCTTCGATACCCAGGAAGGCATCATCATCATCGCGGCCACCAACCGGCCGGATGTGTTGGACCCCGCACTGCTTCGCCCGGGCCGTTTTGACCGTCAGGTCACGGTTTCACTGCCGGATGTGAAGGGACGGGAAGAAATCCTCGGGGTGCACGTGAAGAAGATCAAGCTGGCGCCCGGCACCGACCTCAGTGTCATCGCCCGCGGCACCCCCGGATTTTCCGGCGCCGAGCTGGCGAACTTGATTAATGAAGCGGCATTGCTTGCGGCTCGTGGAGGGCTCAAGGCGGTGACGCTTGCCGAACTCGAAGAGGCCCGTGACAAAGTGCGTTGGGGCCGTGAACGCCGCAGCATGGCGCTGAGCGAGAAGGAAAAAACAACGACGGCTTACCATGAAGCAGGTCATGCTTTGCTGCTAACCCTGCTGGAACACGTCGATCCGCTTCACAAGGTGACGATCATTCCACGGGGACCGTATCTTGGTGCCGCGTTCCACTTGCCGACGGAAGACAAGTATCACTTCCACAAAAAACAGGGTCAGGAACAACTGATCGTGACCATGGGTGGTCGGGTGGCTGAGGAGATTGTCTTCGGTGACGTGACCAGCGGCGCTTCGGGCGACATCAACCAAGCCACCAACCTGGCTCGCAAGATGGTTTGTGAGTGGGGCATGAGTGAGGAACTTGGGATGGTCGAGTATGGCGATCCGCAGGGTGAGGTCTTTCTTGCTCGCGATATTTCCCGCCAGCGGAACTACTCCGAATCGACCGCGCAGAAGATCGATGCGGAGATCAAGCGAGTGATCGATCATGCCTATGCCGAAGCCAAGAAGTTGCTTCTCGAGCGACGCGAACAGCTGGAGCTGATTGCCCAGGCCTTGTTGGAGTTTGAAACGCTCGACGCGAGCCACATCAACGATTTGATCGAGTTCGGCGAGATGCGGAATCCACCCAATTCACCGACGCCCCCGAGTCTGCCCGATGATGTGCCGCCAGCATCCAAGCCGGCGCCAAGCAGTGAAAAGCAGGAGGATGATGACGGCCCGATGCCCGGGGAAGTCGTTGGCGCGCCTGCATGATCTCAGGATCGATCGCTGCCTGACCTGAGGCAGGAAAATGCCTCTGAAAATGGGGCATTGCATACTCCTCTTGATTTCCTATTGCAAATCCCGGAGTGGGATCCTAATTTCCGCCCGCCGTCGGCGAAAAGTCCCTTGGTGTAATGGTAACACAGCTGATTTTGATTCAGCTATTCCAGGTTCGAGCCCTGGGGGGACTGCCAACACCGACCAAGAGCCCCTTGGTGTAATGGTAACACAGCGGATTCTGATTCCGTTATTCTAGGTTCGAGCCCTGGGGGGGCTGCCACCTGACTCAGTAACCCATGTGATGGGAGAGTTTTTCCCTCAAGGTTCCTCGAGCCCGGAAGAGCAGGCTTTTGACCGAAGAGACCGAAGTGTCCAATACCTTGGCGATTTCCTCATACGGCATCGATTCGTAGGAATAGAGGACCACCGCCGTTCGTTGAGCCTCCGGGAGGCTCTGGATGGCCTGATCGATCTCGTCGTGCATCTCCGACTTCAGGGTTTCGGCATCCGGTTCCGAACGGGCATCGGCGACTGGTTCAAGTCCGCGGTCCTCGTTGCGCTCGTCCGATGAAACTTCTTTGCGTCGCGACCGGCGTCGACTCTCGTTGTAAACGAGATTGCGGGTGATGGTGAAAAGGTAGGTCGTGAATTTGGCATCGGGACGCCAGCGTTTGGCATGCTTCCAAATCCGCAGGAACACGCGTTGGGCGATGTCTTCCGCCTCGGTCGGGTCTCCAAGCATCTTGGCGACGGTTCCGATGACGGCGTTCTGATGGCGCTCGACCAATTCGCGGAATGCCACCTCGTCTTCCTCTGCCACGCGTCGCATCAACGCCACATCAATGGCGTTGTGAGGGTCGACGTTTGGAATGGTCTCTGGCATCTCGAAGATCCCGCTGATGGCCGCGATCGCGCTCATGCTTCACGGGCATGAACCCTTCGGCCAGCGGGAAGTTGCGGCGTAGGCCACAATGCCCTTCAACCATCCAAATGAGTCGAGTGGAATTTCCGGTTCTGGAAGTGCTACAGCGAGAAGGTGTCGTCCTGAGGAGTCTTGCCGAGGGAGATCTGGACATCGCCGTTCGAGGCGAGGTGATTGAGGCAGTGGTAGACGTCTTCGACGTCGGCATCGACTTCGTAAGCGATCTGTTCGGCGTTCTTTGGTTCGCCAACAACCCGGCTGCGGACACCGCTCAGCACTTCCAGGAAAATACCGGCCGCCTTCTTCCCGGCTTCCACTCCGGGTTGATGGTAGGCGTTCACATGGATCAGGGAGGCGTAGAATGAGACGGCCCGCTCGAAGAGGCCGATGAGCATGCCAAGACTGAAGGGGGTGACTGCGCGTATGGAGATGGTCAGGGATTTGCGCCCTGATTCGTAGAGTGCCTTGCGGGTGCCGCGGAGGAATCCTTGAAGGTAGTCGGCCGAGGTGTTGCCGGGTTCGACTTCGATGGTGTCGCCGCTGCGCCCCTTGCGCACCTCGATGAAGGTGGCGAAGAAGTTCGGAACGCCGTCGCGCAGTTGTTGGACGTAGGCGTGTTGGTCGGTCGATCCCTTGTTGCCGTAGACGGCAATACCCTGATTGACGACGTTTCCATCAAGGTCGTGTTCCTTGCCCAGGGACTCCATCACCAATTGCTGCAAGTACTTGGAAAATAGTACCAAGGAATCCTTGTAAGGAAGGACGACCATGTCCTTTTCACCTTTGCCGTTGCCCGCGGCATACCAGCAAAGCGCCAGGCGCATGGCGGCATTGCTTGAAGCATCCGTCTTGCGGGTCTCCGCGTCCATGGCAGCGGCACCTGCCAGGAATTCATCAATATCGATGCCTTGCAGCGCGGCAGGTACCAGACCCACCGTGGACATGACCGAGGTGCGGCCTCCAACCCAGTCTTCCATCGGGAAGGTGGTGATGAAGCCTTGTTCGGAAGCGTAATGGAAGAGTTTTGATCCCTCGCCGGTGATGGCCACCGCATGCTTTCCGAAATCGAGGCCGGCGGCATCGTAGGCAGCCTTGGCTTCGATCATGCCATTCCGGGTTTCAGGAGTGCCACCGGATTTTGAAATCACCAGCACCAGGGTTTTCGTCAGCCCCTTGGAACCGATTCCCCCGAGGGTGTGATCCATGCCCGCCGGATCGGTGTTGTCAAAGAACAGGATGGGAAGTCGGGCGCCCTGGCCAATCGCCTGATCGACCAGTTGTGGTCCAAGTGCTGAACCGCCAATACCGATGACCAGAATGCGTTCGAAGACGCCTCCAGCAGGCGGGCTGATGGCTCCTGTATGAACTTTCTCGGCAAAATCCTTGAGTGCTGCGAGCGGTTCGGTGATCTGGCGACGGATCTCATCGTTTGGAGCCAGTGCGGGATTTCTCAGCCAGTAGTGGCCGACCATGCGTCCTTCGTCAGGATTGGCGATCGCTCCGGCTTCAAGCTCAGCGATGTCTGCGAAGGCTTTTTCAACCTTGGCCTCCATCGACTCGAGAAAGGACGCACTGAGATCCATCAAGGACGAATCCAGTGAGAAGGCGAGCTCTGGGTAGCGGATCAGTGTGGAAGAATAGGATGCAAAGGACATGAGGTTCGGATGGAGGGCGACAGCGTGCTGAGGAATGAAATGACTGGCAAGAAGGACTGATGCCGGGAATCGCAAAAACGTTGCCGCGACCCATGAAGGAGGCTCATTCGTAGTTGAGGATGGACTCGATCCGATGGGAGCCCAGTTTCTCGCGGCCTTTGAGAAAGCCGAGCTCGATCAGGAAGGAGACGGAAACCAGTTCGGCTTCGAGTCCGTCGAGCAATTGAATCGCGGCAGCCGCCGTGCCGCCGGTGGCGAGGAGATCGTCGACCAGCAGGACTTTTTCTCCCGGGTGGACCGCGTCTTCGTGAATTTCGACGACCGACTCGCCATATTCCAGGGTGTAGGAGAGTCCTCGGGTGTTCCATGGCAGCTTGCCTTGCTTGCGGACGGGGACGAATCCAGCCCCCAGTCGGTCGGCGACGGCGGCGGCAAAGATGAAGCCTCGGGCATCGATTCCGACCACTTTGTCAATTTTTGCGCCATTGGCGGTATCACAGAGGAGACTGATGGAGTCCTGAAAAAGCCGGCCGTTGCCGAGAATGGGCGTGATGTCCTTGAAGACGATCCCCGGCTTCGGGAAATCGGCGACGTCGCGGATGGCGGAGCGGAGTGTCTCTACGGATGGCATGTGGGAGCTATAATCCCGGGAGGGCAAAGGCCAAACTTGAAATTGGGGATTTGCGCTTTCTGGCGTTTCGGGTTGGCGCCGGGAGGCTTGAAAGGAGCGATCTTGTTCTCTGTCGGTGGCGAGCTCGAGCGGCCGGACCGAAAAGCTGGTAGCTGGCTTTTCTTTACAGTGGGGAATGGGGGACTAGTCTTTCGGCGTTCACCCCACCACCCCCGATCCATGCCGGATGATCCCCACCAGCCGGAACCGGACGGCGACCTCGTAACGCGTGCCCGTGAGGGAGATACGCGTGCGTTCGACGCTCTGATTCTCAAGTATGGCGACAAGCTGTACGGACTGATTTACAACATGACCTCCAACAAGGAGGATACGCACGACCTGCTTCAGGACGTGTTCGCGAGGGCGTATCAATCGCTACCGAAATTCCGTGGGCAATCCGCCTTCTACACGTGGATTTATCAGATCGCGGTGAACATGACCTTGAATTTTCTCAAAAAGAGGAAACGCCGCAGTGGTCTGAGTCTGAACGACCTGGATTCCTCGGTGCAGAACGATCCGGCGCTCGTGGATTCGGACTACCAGGCCAACCCGGAGAGGCAAAGTAACCTGCACGAACTCCAGAAAAGATTGAACGAAGCCATGCAACTCCTGTCTGAACCCCACAGAACGGTGGTGACTCTGTTCGATATTCAAGGTCTCCCACACACGGAAATCGCCAAGATTCTCAAGGTGTCGGAGGGTACGGTTCGGTCTCGTCTCCACTATGCTCACCAGCAGCTACAGACTCATCTGCAGGACTTCTGGGAGTAGTTTTTTAAAAAGATACTTGCCAAAAGGTAAATATTTTAGATCCTTTAACTATCCACCTGCTGTGAAACCAAGCGTCGAACAAATCGGATCCCTCCTTTCTCTGAAGCGCCATGAGCGTCCTCCAGAGGGATACATGGATGATTTCCTGAGAGAGTTCCACATGCGTCAGCGTGAGGAAGCCGTGAAGGAACGCGGATTTGCTGCGGTTTGGAGTCGCCTGACCGGCTGGATCTCAGAGCCTGGGATGTCCAAGTGGGTCTATGGTGGCGTGGTGGGATACGCGGCGGTGATGATCGCTGTGATGACGGGCGAACGGCCGATCGAGGTCGAGGGCTTGTCCACCCAACCGGCAAGCAACGCGGTGGTGATACCGGTCCAGCAGCTTGAAGAACTTGATTTGCGTCCGAATTCCGAGGGAAGCACGGGCGAGCAGGAGTTCTGAGTTGCGGAGGGCATCATGCTTTGTTTCTCCGGACAGTGCCTCGCGGCACTTTGGCTGATTTTGGCGGTTGCCTGCATCTCGCCGACGGCGTCGGCCGATGGGCTGTTCGATGTGAGTTTCGGCGGGGCTCGTAATGACTCGGTGGCATTTTTGGTCAACGAAGGGCAGCATGTCGTCACCGTTGGACTGGCAGGTCGGGATCTCCGGGCGGCAAAGTTGAGTGGGATGGCAGCGGCTCCACGCGGAAGCCTGGTCGATTCGACGTCACGTTTGGTGGTATTCGAGATGCCGAAGCGCCAAAGTGGCGCTTTTCGTCTGGCGGCACAGGCGCCTGCTGGAGGACTGCTGAGGACCCCGGACGGCGGAGTTGGAGGGCGGATTGTGGCTCGGGTTGAGAGAGTTTCTGGAAAATTCCTCCCGTTTACTTTGTTGAAACTCCAATTTGATGGAAGTCCTCCGAAGCCGGGAACGCCGCTTCTGGATGCTTCGGGCGCGGTGGCGGCCGTGGCCCATGATTCGATCGGAAATGATGGAGGTTTCGCGCTTCCTGTGGAGGTGGTCCATCGGGCATTGGATGCGGCTCGTCAGGGCAAGGAGGCGCACCGAGCCTGGCTGGGTTTGATCCTGAATCCCGGGAAGGACCTGCCGCAGGTCACGCGAACGGTTGAAGGATCGCCAGCCAAGCAGGCTGGGCTTCTACCCGGCGATGTGCTGCTTGAGGTCGGGGGCCTGAAAGTGGCGGACTATGGCGATGCGGTGAATGCGTTTTTTCTCCTGCGTCCCGGCAAGCCAACGAGGGTCCGGGTCAAACGTGGCGGGGGTGAAAAGGTGCTCGAACTGGTTCCAGCGATTGCCGGGCGATGAAGGGGGGCGGGATGTCATTTGAACTTGAGCGGGTCGTTGGAGAAGATCTTCTGGAAACACTGGAGGCTCTGGCCCGACTCAGGATCGAGGTGTTTCGCGAGTATCCCTATCTCTATGATGGAAATATGGAGGAAGAAGAGGCGTATCTGAGAAGCTATGCATCGTCCAGAAGGGCGGTCGTAGTCCTGGCACGGTGGAAGGGTGAAGTGATCGGGGCCTCCACGGGTGTTCCCATGTCCGAGGCGGAGCGGTGCTTTCAAACGCCCTTGGTTGAAGCCGGGGAATCTTTGGATGAGTGGTTTTATTTTGGCGAATCAGTACTGCATCGAGCTTTTCGAGGGCAAGGAATCGGGCATCGGTTTTTTGATGAACGCGAGGCTCATGCCGTTGAGTTGGGCTTTGTCAGGTTCGGCTTTTGTTCCGTCATTCGGGAACATGACCATCCTTTGAAGCCGGGCGGGTATCGACCCCATGACGCATTCTGGACAAAGCGAGGTTACCGGATCAGGGATGATTGGCGGGTCCGGCTCCGTTGGAAGCAGGTGGATCGAGAGGATGCCGGGACGGAAAATGAACTGGTCTACTGGACAAGGGAGGGAACCTGAATTTTCCTACGTTAGAGCCTGTCCCACAGCGCCGATCCTAGGCGCTGTATGGCTTGAAGGTTGTTAGGAAAAAGGCATGAGAGGCGAATATGCCTCCCATGCCCGAAATTCGGGGTCTATAAATTGGTTTACCACAACT
>NZ_JBATWY010000151.1:0-2822 GCF_049672945.1 Haloferula sp.
GAACTGGCCTGCCCGGTCGTAGCTCGGAGCGGAGCGGAGAGCGAAGACTGGAGGGGAGGGGAGTCGAGCCCTAAACGTATTGCTGGTTATCTATGGGTTGTGATTCTGAAAGCCGCAATCACGCGCCAATCACACAGGTTTTTTCCGAATTGGAATTGCTGCGGGCCAGGGGCACTGGGCCTCCGGCCGAATGGCAGCCATCACGGCTTTCACTCAGACGAGCGTGTGAGAATGTCTCGGATTGGACGAGGTATTTCCACCCAAGCGACCTCTCGACGCTGTTTTGGCAATTGGATGAAAATGGAGGAAATTGGATGCCGACCAGGCTTCGCGCTCATTCCGGTCCGAAGGATCGGATCCGATCCCGCCTCGAAGGGGTCGGGCCGCACGAAGTAGGCCCGAGGGGAAGACCTTCCCCTCCCTGGCGTCTGAAAAATGGTCGCAGACCTTCACAGGGTTGTCCGTCCATGGCACAGCTCGAAGCCCTCTTTGCAGGATAGGATGGACGGCCCGGACGGCTTGTGGCTGGATGCAGCCCGATAATCCGCATGATGACAGTGATCTCCCTACGAAACACGGCGCTTGCTCTGAGCGCTCTTTCGATGAGCGCTTGTGACAAGCAAAGGTCTCCAGTCGCATTGGGTGACGGCCCCCATCCGGTGGAAGTCATCGTTGCTCATTCAGGTGAGCTTGCCGGACAGACATTGTCGGTTCAGGGGGATTACGGTGGAAGCATTTCCATGAGCTGTGAGTATGACCCATCCGCTCCAGACGCTCGTCGAGAGGTCTGCTTTGAGCTGCTGAGTCAGCTCCGTCCGGAAGTTTCGATGGTGGTTTCCGGCCATGTCCCGATCAGTGAAGAGCGCTATCCCGATGATCCGAGTGCCGCCTTTCGATACTACCATTCGCAAAACCCGGGCGATGGAGAGCGCAGTCTTACCGTGACCGGAGTCATGGGAGAAGACGGGGTGCTGCGGATTACTGACTCCTAGCACATCGTCCGGCAACGATTCGGCACTACGAGAGGACGGGCGGCTCGCAATCTGTCGTCCATGGCGGGCCGGGCTGGGTCTCCGCCAGTCCATTGCGCAGCTGGGAGAAGATGTGGTAGAACGGCATTTGATTTCAAACGACGGGGGCAGGTGGATGTGGACGTCTTCGATTCTAGAAAAGAGCTTCGGCTTGAGAAGGTCCAGCGGGGCCAGCACGATCCTCTGCTGCAAGGTCGATCCCGAATCCCTTCGAAGGTTCAGGGCAATCGCCAAGGCAAAGGGCCGTTCGACCTGCGAGCACCTCCGCGAGATCGTTTTTGAGAATCTCGCGGAATGGGATTCGGTGGGTAGGAACTCCGATACTTTTACAACCGAAATCACCGCCCTCAGGAGTGACTTCACCAGTGCTCTCAATTCATTGCACCGGGAAATTTCAATGGGCTCTCTGGGCTGGAGTTTCCCACAGAGGGCAACGCCAGGCACAACGGCTCAGAAATCCACGATGGCCAAGAAGCAAATCGAAAGCGATACGCCGCCAGTCGACACCATTGATGATGGTTGGCAGCGGCGAGATCGACGCCGCAGCAAATGGGGCCGTTGGCAGCGGCTGTTATCTCAGCGGTGCCCTGGTATGAAGATTTTCTTCCGAACCGGGAGCCCGGTCTTCTCGGAGCGTAGGGGAGGGAAGACGGGATCAGCTCCGGGTTCGCTGAATGGTGGTGGGCGTTGCGGAGCTTGGCCTGTCCGCCGAAGCCTTGGCGAAGGAGGAAGCGTTGCAGGGTGTCCCCGCTCGAAGGGGGCGGGCCGTACGAGGTAGGCCCGGGGGGAAGACTTCCCCCTCCACCGGCACCTGCATCTCGACTTCGGTGATACGGACCTGAACGCGTGGATTGGCAACCTTTTCGGCATCGCCTTCTTTGGAGCAGGCATCATGGAGTCCTGCCATCCGACAAGCGTCGGTCGCGCCCTCAAGATACAGAACGACCTTGAGCGGAAAGAAATGCGAGTGTTTCTCGAGGCGCAGGACGGAGGGGAGGCAGCTTCAGGAAATCAGCTTCGTTGCCCTCAGGCGTTGCCCTCAGGATTTCGGTCTTGCCCGAGCGGTGGCGGCCGCCGGATCGCTCGGATTTCCGCGCTATCGGTCATTCGACAGATGACAAACCGATACGGACGCGGAATTGGAAGTTCGACGGGGGAACTTCACGATCGGCGGCTGGATGAAGGATTTCAGCGATCATATTTCAAATTCGGCGGCGAAATCACTGATACGCTCACCGGATCGCCGATAGGGCGGGCGAACCCGGCTGGAAAGGTTCATTTCGTTAATATTACATAATTGGTAAGTTTTTCTTGTCATCGTTTGCGAAATCGTTCTTAGTGCGGCGGTGATCATTAACGGTCAGCATCTCGAGCTTCCGTGCGAAGCCGCCAACTGTTCAGGGAACTACAAGGCATGGTTAGGACAAGTCCGATCCTGCGAATGGCGTAGTGAGGAGGAGCTGAGGCTTCGCTTCCCACGTTGCGTTCGGGTCACGGGCATCCGCTATCATTTTCCGCTGAATGCCGAACTCTTCGGGGTGCGCGCCTATGTGAACTTCGCCCGGTCCGGACGGCCAGGCATGGTGCAGCTGATCGAGTTCGCCGCCGCGCCGACGACGGTTTCCCCGGCCCAGGCTCCTGCCGCAGCGAGCCGCCCCGCCCGCCATCTCTCCGCCTCTTCTGTCCCGGCCAACAATACGAAATAAGAATACGAAATCCCTACCATGATCAAAGTCATCCGAAACGCAGAGGAACACCGTCAGGCACTGGCACGCCAGGCGGAGCTTCTCG